>CAOMHR010000004.1 GCA_948482865.1 Christensenellaceae bacterium | reverse complement strand
AATAAAGAAGCACATTTGTGCTTGTTAGTGAACAAGGGCTATGCCCGAAAAAGTAAAGCCACCCGCTATGCGGGTGGATATTTACTTCGATTTTGCCATAACACTTAAAAAACCGAACGCTGGATTATAAGTGAACTGTCAGGATAATTTAATCGGGTATTGAAAAATTAATTTCTTATGGTATAATGAAATCAGACAAATTGAAAGTTTTTAAACGGAGAAAATTGTGATAACGGAAAACGGAACGGTAAAAGTGCGCACGGTAATTGATGAAAAAGTTCAAAAGGAATTTTCGGCAAACGCTAACAAAATCGCTTTGGCAATGCTTATTGCGGGCAGTATCGGTGTGTGTTTGTTTTTGGTTCTGGATATTGTGCTTGATTTTAGATACGGCTTTGAAGACAATATTTTTTTTATACTTATAATTTTGTTTGCCGTGTTTTTGGGTGGCGGTATATTCCTTAAAATATTTTTGAATAAAGCATTAAAGCAAGTCCGCAATTCGCCGAAAGTGAACGAGTACGAATTTTGCGGCGACCATTTTACCGTAAACCAGATTTCCAACGGTGAAGTTGTAGCCGCCGCTAAATTTTATTACGCGCAGGTTATGAAAATCAAGGACGGGAAAAATTATTTTAACATTTTCATAAACCAGACGCAGGTCTTTCCTGTTGAAAAGAGCGCGTTTACCGCAGACGAGTCGGCTATGCTCAAATCAATTTTTCCTGTATGGAAAGGTTGAGCGGCAAAGTTGAAATTATTGTTAAATTTTAATGAAAACTCACAAATTCGTCCCGTCAGATGATATAATGTAAGAGCAATTAAAATACCGGAAGAAAAACTGTGTATATAAAATAACGTTTTTGGCGGTTTCATATGAGTTTTCTTGAATTAAAACAGGTAAGCAAAGAGTATAAGCTGGGCGCCGTTACGGTTCCGGCTTTGTCCGACGTAACGTTTTCGCTGGAAGACGGCGAGTTTGCCGTCGTACTCGGCTCTTCCGGCGCGGGCAAAACCACGCTGTTGAATTTGCTTGGCGGTATGGATAATGCAAGCGGCGGCGACATTGTTTTAGACGGTGATAACGTAACCGCGCTGGATAAACGCGGTCTTACGCTGTACCGCCGCAACGCCGTGGGGTTTGTTTTCCAGTTTTATAATTTAATGCCCAATCTTACCGCGCTTGAAAACGTTGAAATTGCCGTGGAAATTTGTAAAAATCATTTAAACCCCGAAGAAATTCTGCGTGAAGTGGGGCTTGAAGACAGGTTAAACAATTTTCCCGCACAGCTTTCGGGGGGCGAGCAACAGCGCGTATCAATCGCGCGGGCAATGGCTAAAAACCCTAAACTTTTGCTTTGCGACGAGCCTACGGGCGCGCTGGATTACAATACCGGCAAAAAGATTTTAAAACTTTTGTACGACGTATCGAAAAAGCAAAAAAGGCTTGTGGTGGTCGTAACTCATAATTCCGCGTTAAAAGATATGGCGGATAAAGTTATATATATCAAAAGCGGCAGAATAGAAAAAGTGGAGACAAACGAAAATCCCGTTCCAATCGAGGAGATAGAGTGGTGATAAAAACCTGGTTAAAAACTCTTGGACGAATGTTCAAAAAACATATCACCCGTTTTTTGTCGCTTGTTTTTATGGTGCTTATCGCCGTCGCCTTTATTTCGGGGATAGGTTCGTCTACCGATAAAATCAATAAATCGCTGACTAAGTATTACAAACAGCAGAACGTCAGCGATTTCATAATAAGGAGTACGTCGCCGCAGGGGTTCGGCGAAGAAGATATTTCAGCCGTAAAAGAGCTGTTCCCGCAGGCGGACGTTGATGTTTGTACCGCTATGGACGTTAAAATCGATGAAGAACGGTCAGTGCGGCTCTATTTCGTTGATTTTG
The DNA here is from genome assembly GCA_948482865.1 of Christensenellaceae bacterium. GTDB lineage: Bacteria > Bacillota > Clostridia > Christensenellales > Borkfalkiaceae > Coproplasma. The sequence continues at coordinate 25,900 of CAOMHR010000004.1, read as the reverse complement.
AAAACTGGAAGGTAAACGTGCCGAATATGGTAGAAGGCGAAATGCCTTCGGATAAAACGCAGGCGGTTGCCGAGCGCGGCGACAACGTTATAAAGGGCTATTCCGTAGGTGAAGAAGCGGACTTGTCGTCATACGGTTTGCCGTTTAAAGTCATTATCAGCGGTACCGTCCAAAGCCCTTTGACTTTCGCTCTCGACGGCGAACCGAGCGATTACAACGATATAGACAAAGTACCCGATTCGACTGTGGGTACAAAGGATATGAACTGCCTGGAAAATATTTTGTATATATCGTCGGAACTTGCGGGCGGTTATTTACCTTTAAACTATATAAGCGTGGCGGTGGGCGACAGGGGACTGTTCAACGCGCTTTCGGACGGGTACAAATCTTTTACCGATAAGCAGACCGCGCAAATTAACGATAGTCTGCAAAACGTAAAGGTGTTAACGCTGTTCGATAATTACAGCTTTGTTTCGCTTACGTCTTATGCCGAAAAAGTTGAAGGCATAGGTTATATTTTAATGGTCGCGTTTTTGCTGGTGACTATTTTGGTCGTGCTTTCTACAATGACGAGACTTATTGAAGAAGAGCGGTCGCAGATTGCCTGCCTTAAAACTCTGGGCTACTCTTCTGGCGCGATAATTTCAAAATACGTTCTGTTCGCGTTTCTTGCAACAGCAATCGGCGGACTCGGCGCGTACTTCGCGGGGCTGGGACTTACCGAGCTTATTTACTTTGTGTTCAATTACAGTTTTGCAATGCCGCCCGTGACGGCGCAGATTACAGTGATTTTCTTTGTGATAACATCTTCAGTAATAATTGCTGCTACGTTGCTGGCAACGGTGTTTTCCGGTCTTAAAATGGCTAACGAACGCCCTGCGAATCTGTTGCGTCCCAAGCCGCCGCGCGCAGGCAAAAAAGTCTTTCTTGAAAAAATTCCTTTTATCTGGAATAAACTTTCATTCAAGTACAAATCTACGCTGCGCAATGTTTTCCGATATTTCAGCCGCTTTATAATGACGGTAGCCGCGGTGGCGTTTTCAACCGCGCTCGTTTTAACGGGGCTTGCTCTTCTGGATATGTGCCTGTTCGGCGATTTAGGTTCGGCTTCCATAATGGGAATAGCCGCGGTAATCGTGGTGTTTGCCGGACTTCTGACCGCAGTGGTAATTTACACCCTGACTAACATAAATATAAGCGAGCGCAATAAAGAAATTGCAACCTTAATGGTTTTGGGTTATCAGGACAGGGAAGTCACGGGTTACATCTACCGCGAAGTCTATATAAATACGGTAATAGGCATAATCTTCGGCTATCCGCTGGCTGTATTTTTAATTTATCTTGTTTTCAGCGCAATGGGCTTCGGCACGCTTGCGGGCATCAGCTGGTTTATGTGGCTTATAGCGCCGTTTATAGTTTTGTTATTTACCGGTCTTGTAACCTTGACATTGCGCAGAAAAATTGTTAAAATAAATATGAACGAAAGCCTTAAAGCAAACGAATAGCTTAAAGACGGGTGTTTTAAAGTTAAAAGTGGAGGAAGAATATGAAATATTGTAAATCGTGCGGAAAAGAACTCGCGGACGAAGCGGTTCTTTGCACCGGTTGCGGTTGCGCCACGGACGAATACTATTCACAGCAGCAGACCCCTGCAAAAAACGGCGACAATATGAGCATGATGGCGCTTCTGGGATTTATCTTCTCGTTTTTTTCAAGTCTGGTAGGTCTCATTCTCAGCTGTATTGCCTATAAAACTGCGGTAGCGGAAAACGACAGCAAGAGCAAGACATTTTCAAAAGCGGGTATAATTATATCTTCTGTGTCAATGGGCATAGGTGTCGTAACAGGAATAATAGTTACAATAGTTTATTGCGTGATTCTGGCTGCGGCAGTAGGCGGCGGCGCGGGCGTTATAACCTAAAAATAAAACCGTATTGAGCTGTGCGGAAAATTGAATTTCCGCACAGCGTTTTTATTTTTTACAGCAGGTTTTAATTATTTTAAAAATATAGCGGCATTTTGTGTGCAAAATGCAATAAAAAGTTATAAAAATCACTTGCTATTGTGTAAAAAGTGTGATAAAATGAATAAAAATACATTAATAGTGGTTTTATTCATTTTTAATGTATAAATTTGGCAAGATTGAAGATGGACGCAAGTTTTAAAAAAATTAAAAAGAAATTCCTGGTTTTTGCTATAATCAAGAGTTTAATATGCGGGGTTTCGGCAGGGCTGTTTGCGGTTGGCGCGGTATTGCTTGCTCTGAAACTTGCGGGTATTCCCATTCACGGCGGATATTATGCTCTGATAGGGGTATGCGTTGCTTCAGTGTGCTTCGGGATAGTTTTTCCTTTTATGCGACTAAACGACTTAAAGGTCGCGCGCAAGCTGGATAAAGATTACGCGCTGCGCGAAAGGGTTGAAACAATGGTCGCCTTTGAAAAGGACGGCGGAGACATAGCCTGTCTGCAAAGGGAAGACGCGCAGACAAAACTTGAAAATCTGCCGAAGAAAAAACCCGATTTCAAAAAACTCTGGCAATATATTTTAATACCGTTTGTAGCCGTCGCGCTGTTTGTTTCGGCGGTGGCGGTCAAAGACAGATACCCCGACGGGGACGACAGCGATAAAGTTTACGCCGTTACGCAGTGGCAGTTAAACTCGCTCAAAGAAATTATAGACAACGTCGGCGATTGCGAACTCAGCGAAGGAGTTAAGCAAAGCACGGTTGAAACCCTTGAAGGATTTTACAACGCACTTGTTCTGGGCGTTCCCGAAATTACTTTTAATACGGTGCTTCTTGCAACCGTGAGAGCGGTGGACGGAATCCTTGCGTCGGAAAGCACTTATTACGCCATATGTACGCAGCTTGTTACTTCGGAAGCGTACGAACCGCTTGCAGACACGGTAGTTTCGTCGGTTAAAGCGTTTCAGGGACTTGTAAAAGTAAATTCATACGACGCGGTAAAGGCGCGGGCAGCGGAACTCGAAGCGGACATAGACAATCTTTGCAGGTTGTATCTGTTGAACGGCGAAGACAGTCTTTTAAACCACTTTAAGAAGATTACGCAGGAAGAAGGGCTTATGTACCGGCTCAACGAGTACAAGGACGGACTTGCGGAGCTGTTGGAAAAATCGCAGGTACAGGCGGACGACGGACTGGTGGGCGCGTTCTCGTCTTTTATGGCGGGAATTGCGGAAACTACCGAACTGGAAAGGCGCACCGACGAATACGTTTACAGAATGTTGCAGTTGAACGCTTTCGACCCCCTTGCAAATTCACTTCCCTTTTATCTGTATCTGCAGTCTTACAATTACCTTGTTGACGAGTATATAAGGGAGCGGTTGGCGACCGTGTTCGGATATCCTTCCGCAAATCTGCCCCTTCTTAAACTGGACGTTGAAAAACCCAACGGCGGCGGGGAAGAACCCGAAGACCCCGGCGAAGAAGGACCGCCGGGCGGCGGACTGGGACCGGGCGATATCCACTACGGCAGCGACGACATAATTTACGATCCCGAAAAGGGGTACGTAAGCTACGGCGAAGTTATAAACGAATATTATTCGCGCGTGCTGGGTCAGATAATCGAAGGCGGTATTCCCGAAGACGTTGCGAATATTTTAACAAAATATTTTGATTTGCTGATGAGCGGCATCGAAGATAAAGATGACGGGCAAGAAGATAAAAATAATTAAGGAAATATAAAATGGAAAATAAAACGGTAGAAAACGGTAATTTGGCAAAGGTAAAATCTTTCAGTCAGTCGATTGAAAAAATCAAGAACGAAATCCGTAAGGACGTCGTAGGACAGGAAGAAATTGTTGACAACGTGATAACCGCTATAATTGCGGGCGGCAACGTGCTTCTGGAAGGCGTTCCCGGCGTAGGCAAAACAAGACTTGTGCGCTCGCTCGGCAGAACGCTCAGCCTGCCCTTTTCGCGTATCCAGTTTACGCCCGATTTAATGCCTTCGGACGTTACGGGTACAAACGTAATCGAAAAGGACGCGGCGGGCAAAATGAATACGGTGTTCAGGAAAGGACCTATTTTTGCCAATCTGGTGCTTGCGGACGAAATAAACCGCGCAACTCCCAAAACCCAGTCTGCAATGCTTGAAGTTATGCAGGAGCATAAAATAACCGTGCAGAACGACGTATACAAAATGGCGGAGCCGTTTTTCGTACTTGCTACCGAAAACCCCATAGAGCAGGACGGAACCTACCCCCTGCCCGAAGCGCAGATGGACAGATTTATGTTCAAACTGGTAATGCAGTTCCCCAGCGCGGCGGAGCTTGTGGACATAGTAAATATGACGCAGATTACCCTTGACGAAAACGCGCAGGCGGTAGTGGACGGAAAAGCGATTCTGGAAATGCGTGAACTTGCAAAGACCGTTCCCGTAATCGACGGCGTAATGGAGTACGCGGTCAACCTGATTTCCAACACCCATCCCGAACTTGAAAGTTCGTGCGCGGCGGCTAAAAAATACATCAAATGCGGAGCGTCTCCCCGTGCGGCGCAGGCTCTCGTAACAAGCGCAAAAGTGCGCGCGCTGATGAACGGCAATTACAACGTGGCATACGAAGATATCGACGCGCTTGCCGCTGCCGTTTTAAGGCACAGGATAAAAATCAACTACAACGCGGTAAACGACAAACTGGGCGTGGACGACGTAATTAAAATTCTTATAGAAGAAAACAAAAAACTTTCAAAGTAATTTATGAAAAATTTCGCTATCAACGAAGAATTTTTGCAACAGGTTGAAAGGTTGCAAATGCTAATAAAAAATAACGTAGCGGGTCTTTTCGGCGGCAATCACAGAGCAAAGACCTACGGTTCTTCGTGCGAATTTTCAGACTACCGCGACTATACCGCTGGCGACGATATAACCAAAATAGACTGGAACGCTTACGCCCGCTTTGACAAACTGTATTTAAAACTTTTCCTTGACGAGCGTCAGATGCACAACCGCATTTATATCGACGCAAGCCGTTCAATGGCTTTCGGCACAGGCAAAAAACACGTGCAGGCGTTAAGGATTGCCGCGGCAATCGCCTATCTTTCCATAAACGAAATGGATAAGGTTTCGGTTCACGCCGTGCGCGACGGAAATATAGAAAACGTAATTACCAACCTTTTGGGCAAGGATGCGTTCATTTCCGAAATAGATAAACTCAACGATATTGATTTTGACGGAGATAGCCGTTTCAGCGACGCGTTGTTGCCTTCTTCGGTTGGTTACGGCGACGGGCTGTCCGTTCTCATTTCAGACTTTCTGACGGACAACAATTACGAAGATGCCATAGACTATCTCGCAAGCAAAAAAAGGGATATTCTGTGTATCCAGATTCTTTCAAAAGAAGAGTTGAACCCGCAGGTTCGCGGTAAAATGCACTTTTTCGATTCGGAACAGTCGTCCAAGTTTTACCGCAAAAACATCAATAAAGAAATAGTCAACGCTTACAAACGCGCGCTTGAATACGCGACAGGCAGAATACGCAATTTCTGCGCGTCGCGCGGGGCGGAATATATGCTTGTTTCTGCGGAAGATTCTGTTTACAAAATTTTCTTTGATAAACTGGTGAATATGGGGGTGCTTAAATGAGTCTTTTAAATCCTTTGGGGCTTCTGGCGCTTTTGGCAATTCCCGTACTCGTACTTATCTATGTAATCAAAAACAAGTATACCGAACAAACCATTGCTTCGACTTATCTCTGGCAACTGAGCGAAAAGTTTTTAAAAAGAAGAAACCCCATAAACAAAATTGCGGGAATTATAAGCCTTATACTTCAGATACTGGTTGTGCTGTTCATTTCCGTGGCTCTTGCAAACCCTGCGTTTGCGGTGCGCGGTGCGGCGCACGATTACTGCTTTATACTTGACGGTTCCGGCAGTATGAGCATTCAACAGGAAGGCTCTACCCGTTTTGATTTGGGCAAAAAGAATATCGAAAAGGTAATTTCGGACAGCGCCGAAGGCTGTACTTACACGCTGGTTTTCGTGGGGGATGCAACTTCGGTAGTGTATAAAAACATTGAAGACAAGGGGCAGGCAAAAGAGCTTTTAAACGGACTTAAACCGTCCTGTTCGGCAAACGGCGTTACCGCGGCGCTTGCGCAGGCTCAGGAATATTTCAATGAGAACCCCGCGCTTAAAGTATATCTGGTGACCGATAAGGATTACGCAGAGACGGAAAATATACAGGTCGTAAACGTATCTTCGGGTGAAGACAATTATGCGCTGGCGGACGTGAATTTCGACGTTTCGGAAGGTAAGCTGACCGTAGGCGGTAAAGTGATTTCTTACGAAAGCGCGGCTTCGCTCACTCTCGAACTTTATATCGACGGACAGGAAGAAGCTACCGAAAGTATAAACGTAGAAGTTAACAACAAGCTCGAACTCACAGAATTCAGTTTCAGCGAGATTGAACAAAATTCTTTGAAGTCGGCAAAGGTAGTTATAACTAACGGCGACGCGCTGGCGCTGGATAATGAGATTACGGTGTTCAACGAAGAATACGAGAATTCGTTTTCGGTACTTCTTGTCAGCGGCAACAAACTGGGTAGCTATATCTTGATGCAAATGCTTGCGTCAAACCCCAATTCGCAGGTGAGCGTGGTTGAAGCGGAAAAATACGCCGCCGTGACCGAAAGTTACGACTTGTACGTCTTTGACACTTTCGACCCGCAGGTTTTACCTTCCGACGGCGCGGTGTGGTTTGTAAACCCGCAAAAGACTCTTGAAAAAACAGGGTTCAGCGTGCAGAGTCTGGAAGAGATGAACGGCGGCGGCGAACTGGTCTATTCAAAATCGACCCTGACATTCGTCAGGGATATGTTGAAGGGAACCATTCCGTCCGACAACGCGGTAATAGCGAAATATATAAAGTGCGGAACGTACCGCAATTTTACCACCCTTATGACCTGCGAAGGAACGCCCGTTGTGTTTACGGGAACCAATTCTTACGAAAACAGCGAAACGGTGTTTGCTTTCGATATCCACGATACTAACACTGCAATGATGGCTAACTTTTTAATAGTTATGAATAACCTTTTGAACTATACCTTCCCCAACGTGCTGGATAAAACTGCTTACGACTGCGGCGAAATGCTGACGGTACACGCAGATAAAGGCGGCAGCGTAACGGTAAACTCTCCTTCGGGGTCGGTATCGTACATAGACGGTCTCCGTCTTACGGAAGTGGGAGTATATACCATAACCGTAAGGTCGGGCGGTACAGAAAAAGTTTACAATATTTATTCGGCGTTCCCCGAAGAAGAAAGATTTACCACCGTGCAGGAAACTTCGCTTAAAATAACGGGCGAAGCAAGCGCGCAAAAACGTGACGGCACGTTCAGCCAGGTCTGGATGTGGTTCATAATATTGGCGGTTCTGGTTGCCGCCGACTGGGGGGTGTATTGTTATGAGCAGTATCAACTTCGCTAACCCCTGGCTGTTGCTTATAGCCATTCCGCTTCTGGCGGTGTTCATAGTTCCGTTCGCTGTTGTAGTCCGTGCGGATAACCGCAACGGTCACAATATAGCTTCAATGGTCATACATATCTTTATGGCGCTTATAATCGCTTTTGCGGTTGCCGGAACTTATATTCAGGTCACTGTTACGGAAACAAACGTGTACGTGGTTGCGGACGTTTCGCACTCGGCAAACAAAAACCTTGACGCGGTTGACGGCTATATAAAAGCTCTCGGCAAAAACCTGCCCAGAAACTCGAAAATGGGCGTGGTGTGCTTCGGCAAAGATTACAGACTTTTAACTTCGCTCGGCGGCAGATTTTCAAGCGTTAAAAACGCAAACGTTGACGACAGCGAAACAAACATATCGGACGCTCTTGAGTACACGGGCAACCTTTTCAACGAAGGCGTTATAAAGCATATAGTACTCATTTCCGACGGGCGCGATTCGGATTTGCGCGACGCGGATACGCTGACGCGTACGGCAAACTCTCTCGCGCTGAAAGATATAACGTTGGACGCAATTTACCTTGACGACAACATAAACGCGGACAGTTACGAGGTGCAGATTACAAGCGCGGAATTTACCGCAGGCGCGTTTGTCGGCAAAGAAGAAAGCGTATCCTGTATAATTCAGAGCAACCGTACGGTGAACGGCAAAGTGACCCTTTTCAAAGACGGCGAAACCGTTTCAGTGAAAAACGAAACTTTCACGGGCGGTTACAACACCGTAACTTTTGCTCTCGATACGTCCGCGGCGGGTGCGTTCGAGTATAAGTTGCATGTCGAAGCGGAAAGGGACGGCTCTGATATAAACAACGTTTACACCTTTGTGCAGACGGTGACAGACTCGCTGGACGTTCTGTTTATCACGGGCGACAGCGGCGATGTTCAGGCGGCGGAAAAACTTTTCGGTCAGAAATCGCATATCGATATTTACGATTTAAATAAAACGACAGACGTCCCTTATTCGGTTGAAGACCTTTGCTCTTACGACGAAATTTATATCTCAAACGCAGATATTTCCGTTGCGGAAAACGCCACCGCGTTTATAACCAATCTCGATATTGCCGTTTCGCTGTTCGGTAAAAGTCTTGTTACCGTAGGCGATACAAATATCCAGAACGCCGGCGTTTCGGGCGACGAAGTACAACAGCAGGTTTTAAACGATTTTGCAGATATGTTGCCCGTAAAATTCGGCAACGTCGACGCAGACCCCAAACTGTTCACGATAGTAATAGACGATTCGCGCAGTATGGAACTTCTGTACAAACTGACTATCGCAAAAGCCGCTTCCGCGCATCTCGTGGGAACTTTAAACGACAACGATTATCTGTGCCTTGTCGCATTCGATTCAAACGTAAGGCTGTTGCTTGCGCCTATGCGCGTGGGCAGCGTGTACGACCAGTTAAGCGGTCAGACGGGCAGGGAAAGGGCTTTGGACGTAATTGAAAATTTACAGCCCAGTCAGGGAACTGTTATCGGCGCGGGACTAAGGGAAGCGTACCGTTTGATGACCAGTTTAACGGCTTTCGGAAACAGGCAGATAATGCTTATTACCGACGGTCTTAACTACACCGACGACCCCGACGATCCCGTTCAGATAACCACCGATTTGAGAAACGACGGAATAATAACTTCCGTATTGGACGTGGGACGCGGTTCGGATAAGGGAACGGAAGCCGAAGCTGCAAAGCAACTTCTTATCGATATTGCGGACGTGGGCGGCGGCAACAACGGCAAACCCTACGAAGCGCATAACGACGTTGAAAATTTAAAAGACATTCTGTTCGCCGAAATGGATAACTCCACAACCGGCACTAAAGTGGAAGAAAACACGTTTATAAACTTTACAAGACGTTACGACGACAGCGTTTCGGGATTCGACCCCGAGTCAAAGTATTTTATTCCCGGCTACATTTACGGCAAAGCCAAGGCAAGCGCGACAAACGTTTTGACGGTGGATTATAAAGTCGCCAACAGCGACACGCCGATAGCCGCCCCGCTGTATACGTATTGGCGATACGGCAACGGCAAAGTGGCGTCGTATACGGGTTACCGTTTAGGCGACAGCATAACCGTCCAGAGCGGCGGACATAACTCGGGCTATTTCGACAACACATTTTTTGGCAACGTATTAAGTACTTCCATACCCGAAAATAAGAGCGACGCGCCCTTTACTGTTGAAACAAACATACAGGGCAAATACGCGTCTTTCGTATTGACCCCGCCTGAAATAATGAACGGCGCGGAAGCAACCGTTTCGGTTACGTTGCCGGACGGTACCGAACTCGAACCCGCGCAGCTTGTATACAAAACAACCTGCTACGGCTACGATTTGGCGCTCCCTGCGGCGGGCAGGTATAATGTAACTCTTACCTATTCCTACGGCGGAAACAGTTACTCTGCGGACGCAAGTTTCAATCTTGCATACCTTTCCGAATACGATTCTTTCCAGACGTACGACACGTCCGTTCTGTATAAGATGGTCGGTCGCAACGGAAAAGTCAGCACGGACGGAAAGTTGAAGATAGAAAACGACCCCAACGACGTAACTTTGTTCACCTTACAACTTGCCGCACCGCTTCTGATAATCGCGGCTGCGCTGTGGGTGGCAGACATTATCGTAAGAAAACTTAAATGGGTTGACGTAAAAAGTTTCTTTACAGTTAAAAAGAAAGGGGGTGGCAAGCCTTGAAAAAATTTATAGCTTTAACGGCGGCGGCAATTGCTTCGTTAATGCTTCTGGCGGGTTGCGGAACCTATTCAAAGCCCCCCGCTTCTACGGGCGACGGAACGGGCAGCGACGACGAAAAAAATCCGCCCAAGCTTGAATGTAAGTTTAAGGTAACTCTCGTCTACGACGGAAAACAGTATATTCCCGAAAACGACGTTTCGGCGCAGTGGTATGACGGAACGGGCAAAACGGTTGCAAAGTTCAATGAAAACGGCGTTGCCGAAGCGGCTGAGCTCAACGGCGATTACCGCGTTACCCTTTTGGGGCTGGATACGGCTTACACATACAATCCTAACATCTATTACGCCACAAACGACAATCCCGAAGTGGAAATCGAAGTACACCGCTTATCTTCCGTAACGGGCAAGGGCATTGCTTACAAAGAGTACGAACTTAAAACAACAGGTTACTACAGGGCGACTTTCACAAATGCCGAGCAGGCAAAAAACGGTCTCTTGTTCCTGTACGCGCCCGTCAGGGAAGGTAAGTACTCAATAGAGTCGATTGTAGATATAACCGCAAACGAGATAAACCCCATAGCCAACGTTTACTTCGGTTCAAGACAATTTTTTAAAGAAGACTCGTTTACCGTTCTCGATACGGGCGGGGTAAGCGCGAGTTATACAAAAAATTTCAAATACGACGTTCAGCTGAGAAAGGACGAAATAGGTCAGGGAATCGGTCAGGGCAACGTGTTCAGATACCTTATAAGGTTCAACAGCCGCATTTCAAACGTAAGTTATCCGTTCAATATAGATTTTTACGTAAGTTATCAGGGCAAGGCGGACGAAAATAAGGACGACAGCGTAACCGTAAGCGTAAAAGAAGATTTTGACGCCCGAAAGGAGCAGATTCCCGACTGGAACCAGACCGGCAAAAAGTGGCGGTATGCAGATACGAATAAGTACTTGCTCGGTTCGGCATATAAGTTCAATGAAGAAGACGGGCTTTGGCATGTCTGGGACGGCGAAAATTTCGGCGAAGTGCTTTGGGCAAAAATAAACAAGGACAGCATACTAATCCAGACTGATTCCGGAAGCGGTTTTATGGACGGACTGGTTTCTACGAAATATCTCAACGGATACAACTATGACTTGTTTGTTGCCACCTATGCCGACAATACCAATAAGGACGGGTGCTATCCCGTAACTGAGGAAATCAGGTTGTTTTTACAAAACTATGCGGTTGCGCAACGTTATTTTATGGACGGCAGGGGCTGGGCAGAGGCGCACGGCTATAAGTCAAGCGAAGAAGACCAGTGGCTGTTCAACTGCGGATATTACCGCGCATGATTTTGACACAAATTTATTAAAACCGGTTTTTAACCGAAAAATTTTTAAGGAGAACAGATATGAAAAACAAAAAACTCTTGGCGGCTATAGTTGCCGTCACAATGAGTGCTACTACTGTTGCTGTTGCTTTTTCTGGTTGTAATAAGCATACGCACGAGTACACCGACTGGACGGTAACCACTCCGGCTACCTGCACCACGGAAGGCGTTGAAACCGGTACATGTAAAGCGGACGGCAAAACGGGTACCAGGGTTATCCCCGCGCTTGGTCACAAGTACGGAACCTGGCAGACGGTCGAACCTACTGCGGATAAAGAAGGCAGCGCGTCAAACGTGTGCGCAACCGACCCGTCGCACACCGTCAAGGTTGCTCTTCCCAAACTCGGCGACAGCAAGTATACTGTTAAAAAGTTGGAAGATAAGCCCACGTATGCAATAAACCAATATACTTATGCGCATGCAGACGGCGACATAGTATTTGCTGCAAAACAGTTTAAAAATGACGTAACTTTTACCGTTGAAGACGCTGTGGAAACTGCAACCGATACGCTCTATTCTTCGCTTGTAGGCAAGGGCGTAGGTACGTCAAGTACAAAATTGGCGGGCTCTGACAAGGAACGTGTTAGCGAGTTGCTTTACGAATACGGTAAAAATTACACCCACGTTAAGGGCGACAGCGAGTACTGGCTGGAAAAGGATGCGGAAGATAAAATCAGCGGTATAGTTTTTGAAGGCGGCGCATACCGTGAGGCAGGCGAACAGGACGCAGATATGTTTGCAGGATATAATTTTATCAATCCCGCAAATTACGATTCCTGTTACGGCGCGGAAGAATTGCTTGGCTCGCTTTATGAAGCGGCAACCGAACCTAACGAAGCATACAATACCCAGTTTACCGAAAGCGTTAACGGCGACGTTTACTCGTTCTCCTGGACGGTGGTAAACCTTTCTTCCAATAGCAAACAAAATACCGACTTTATTTATCATTTCACGGTAGATTTTACTCTGGGTCACAACTATATGCTTAAAACTTTTACCTGCACTACGGAAACGTTTGCATACAGTTACGACTTAGGAGCGACAAAGCCTTACGACTTTGACGAAGCTACGTATACTTACAGCCCTAAGCAAGGGGAAGCGCCCGGTTCAACAAAGGTTGTAACGCTTACCCAGACCGCTTTTGCAGACCTTGAAGAAATTCCCGAAAATCCTTGGAACTTTGACGAAATTGCCGTAGATTCTTTCGATTTGTTCTCCGGGCGCCAAGTAAGCAAGTACGAGTTTGATAACACTCCTGATAACAACCCCGATATTTTAAAGCAAATTTTGGGTGTTTATGAAGAGATTTATATGATTAAAACCCGTTTAAAGAGTGGGGAAGCCGATATTACTACGGCGGGTAATTTGCAACTTTATCTGGATGATTTTACGCCCGGAACGGCAGGCGAATACATATCGTTGAACCCTGTAAAAGTTTATATCGTTGAAGACGGTAAAGAAACGCTTGTATTATCTTCGGAAGAATTTGTGCATAGTGACACCGGTATCAGCGGTTATTACGATAATGTTAATAAAAGCATACTTTTGACCTGCCGTCAGGCAACGGGAGATTTCAGTATCAAAATTTGCGTGGGCGACGCGGTTAAAACGTTTAACCTGCACGTAAGCGAATCCGCTCCCGAAAAGCTGGTTACTATGGTAAATCTTTATAACGACGCTAAGGACATTTACGATTCGAAGAAGACTGACAGCGTTACGGTATACAAAGGTCAGACGTTGACGTTCACGACGGACGCGGGCGATTTTTATGACCCGTACGACCCTTATATTTACGACGCAAGCGCGGACGTTACCCTTGCGGCAGGCACGCAGAATGCAACGCTTACCGCAACCGATAAAGGTCACAGCTTTGTTGCAACCGCTGCGGGAACTTACAACATTAACGTTGTGTCCAAACTTGACCAAAGCGTTAGTTGCGTCCTGACGGTAGTCGTTGAAGAAGCGCCCGACGTGGAAGCTATGCTTAACGGTAATTACACCGCCGGCGACTTTGAAATAACTTTCAACACAGAAGGCGGCACTGTAAATGTAGTCAAAGGTACTGACGTAAATGAAACTTTCAGTTATACTTATCTTGACGGCGTATTAACCGCTACAAGCGCCGACAATAAGTACAGCGTTCAGCTTACTGAAAATTACAAACTTGTCCTTGTTTATTTGGACGACTTTGAAGAATCGCACAGGGAATTGCTTAAAGTACCTTCGGGAATAAATATGGATGATGTAAAGGCAGCCCTTGCAGAGCTTGTAGGTAAATGGACCTTTAGCATTGACGGTTTTAAGGTGACTATTGTTTTAAATTCCGACGGTACAGCAACCTTCAGTGACGGTATGGCACCGGGAACCGTTGCATTAACCTATGAGCTGGTTGACAACGGCGGCGGTGTTGTAGGAATTAATTTTTCTAACGGAAAATTTAACGGTTGGTTCGGTGTAATGCAGGAAGGCAGTACGTTAACTTTTGACGGAACGCAAATAACTAACGTCAAATTTGATGTTTTCGACGTTTATAATTACGGTACAAGTATAGGCGTATATACAGCGACATTTGTGAAACCCGAAGAGAAGCCCAACCCTAATCCCAACCCCAATCCTGAAGAAACCCCCGAAGAAAATCAGCAAGTATAATAAAAAAGCATTAAGGAGCAAGCGTCAGCTTGCTCCTTATTTTTTTGCTTTTTATTGTTTTTCAACCGTTATTGTGCGCATATTATCAAGTAAAATTCTGATATGCTTTGTAAATCCTTCTCTGTCCGTATTACCGTCAAGACTGTAACTTGCATTGTATTTGTTCAATATTTCAAACAGGGTCATAAGACCTATTCCGCTGCCGCCTTCGCCCTTGTGGGTAGTAACGCGCTTTTTACCCATATTCTCTGTTACCGATTTGTCAAACGGCGGACCGTTGTCGTAAAAATTTATGCTTGCAACCGAATTTTCAATTTCAAAGGTAATCATAATTTTTGCATTTTCGGTGTTTTTTGCCGCAATAACCGCGTTTTCGCCCAGGTCGAGAATTATAGTTATTAAATCAACCGAATCTTTAAAAACCTGCAATACCGCGGCAATTGCGCCGTCGGCAATTTCAAACGCGGCGGAAACATTGTTACGCGCGGCTTTATCGGACAGAAACCGCATTACCGTGTCAAGAGAGCAGTTTCCCGTCTTGGGCAGGTTGTCCGATTTTGCCTGATAGCTTTCAACCATTAGGTTGCGCTCCGTTGACAAATTTTTAAGCTGTTTAAGCAAATCTTCGTATTCGCTTTTGTCGGGTGCGTTTGCAATCAGTTTTTCCACTGCGGCAGCCATAGCGGGTATAAGTTTATTGTCCCTATGTATTATTTTAGCCAGATCGTCGTTATGGCTCTTTAATTTTTCAAGCTCTTTTTCGTATTCGCCAATCTGATGTTCGTATATCTCTTCGTTGCGTTTGTAAAGCTGTTTCTGATAGTTGTTGGCAACGTGCTTTTTCCACCAGATAATAAGTCCCAACCCGCAGAAAGTAATAGTAATAACAATTAACTCTGTCGGTGAATTTGCTACATTATCGGTGTACAGTAATGTCATCAGAAATATACTCAAAATACTTATTAACAGTAAAATTTCTATTGTGCCGTTATTATTTTGAATTGAAATTCCGCTCCGCAATCTTTTAATCTTAAATATAAGAAAAATAGCGAGTAATTGCAAAATACTGACAATGCAAACAGTTATGATATTTCTTATTTCTTCGTTGGGAATAAAAGTAAACGTCAGCATTTCTATAGGGATTGAAACAACAAAGGCAACTACCATACTGATAATAGTTATACCGCAGGATATAACGCTTGTGGTGGCAGTAATTAAAACTGAACGTCTGTAGCGTGCAAGACAATATAAAAATGTAAGTAACCAAAAACCTGCCGGTAGTAAAAGCCGTAAATATTTTGTTGCAAAATATAACGCTGTTGCGCAGACAACAGCTACAGGTAAATCAAGCAAGTTAAGCCATTTTAACTTTATTTGCAAAAGTTTTAAAAAGCCGTAAAGGCTTCCTGCAAATAATACGGAATATTTTATTATCGCTATTATAATTTCAACCATTTTGTAATCAAAAATTAATAATTCCTAACAAAAGTAACAGCCAACCCCCAATTTAGATTTCTTTGTAAAACTTTTATAATCAAAGAAAAACAAAGGAGGATAGCAGAATGTGGTGGAAGAATTTCTGGAGTTGGTGTAGAAGTTTTTATCTCTATATCTAATCCATTAATGAGCTGCACTTTAAAGTGCAGCTCATTTTTTTAATAGTCGTTTTTAATTTGCTGAGCGTAGTAGTGTATGAATTCCGTAATCGTGGGCGCGCCCCTGTCTGGATTGATTTTTGCGGTGTAGTGCTGTAATAATACGTTTATGTCGGTTGTCTTCCAGGTGCGGTCAATTGCATTTTGCATAGCGCGTTCCACGCTGTTTTCCGTCTTTCTGTGCATTTCTCCGATAACGCTGCAAATGCGCGTAACGGGTTCGTTAACGGTAATGCATATCGCGTCAATCAGATACTGGTAGCCCATAGACTTCTGGCTTATGCCAACGGCGTTCAGTTCGGCGCAAATACGCCTTTGTATACGTTTTGCCGACTGCGTGGGGGACTCTTCTTCGGTCTGCGCGTCGCTTTGCGACCTGCGTTTTAAAATTACGGATTTGGCTATTTTTAAAAATTCCAAAACTTTTCCGCCAGAGTAATCCTGCTGGTTTTTCGTCATTATGTAGTCGGCGCCCAGCTCTCTTGCGATATCGTGGGTCACGCTGCTTATATTGTTTGTGGTTACAAGGATAAAGGGGATAAGTTTAAGATGCACGCCTTGCAAACGCTTTAAAAAGTCCAGACCGTCGCCGCCGCCGTTATGAAGTTCAAGGTCAAGAATAACCGCGTCGGGCTTGGCGTCCATAACATATTGCAGCGCCCGCGTGGAGTTATTTGTTATGCCTATAACTACAAATTCGTTAGGGTCGTCGTCTACCGCGTTTATTATCTCTTTGCAATCGTCCTGGTCGTCTTCAACTAAAAGTATTTCTAATTTTCTATCCATAGTGTGGCTCCTTTATCCACATATTACTACAAATTCCCACATAAATCAACAAAATTGTACCGCTAAAAACATATTGCTTTTTTAAAACCTTTTCGTGAATATGATAATGGTTAGATTTAAGTACTAATTATTTATAAAAAAGCTATTTATAAAACTGTCGCCGAAAAAATTTATTTGACTATGTACAATTTTACCCGATTATGATATAATAAATATACTATGAAAAATATTTTTAAAATCTTGCTTTTAATTATCGTTGTTTGTCTTGGCGCTGTTGTATTTTCTGCCTGCACCGGTTGCAAAGAGAACAAAACGTTCTCGCTTATTTATACTGCGGGTGAAGGCGGCAGTATAGAAGGCGACGTTTGTCAGACTGTACATAACGGCGAAAGCGGAACGGAAGTTGTGGCGGTCGCCGGCGACGGCTTTGAGTTTGTACAGTGGTCGGACGGGGTTACAACTCAATCGCGGACAGATAAAAACGTATCTCACGACATAAACGTAACCGCGCGGTTTGCAAAAGTAGAATATTTCACAATTACCTATGATGCCGGTGAAGGCGGTAGCATTGAAGGGCTTACAAAGCAAACAGTGAAAAGCGGCGAAAGCGGGCAGGAAGTTACTGCCGTTCCCAATGAAGGCTACAGGTTCGTAAAATGGTCGGACGGTAAAACATTGCCTAAACGGCAGGATAAAATAACCGAAGATTGTATTTTAACAGCAGAGTTTGAATTTTTTTACGAAGGCGGCGACGGTACTGCTTCCAACCCTTTTACGATAACAAATTACACGCATTTAAAAAATATGTGGTATTATCCTGAATCCAACTTTAAACTTTTAAACGATTTGGATTTAAGCGGAGTGGTTCACGAGCCGATTTTCGATAAGAGTAGGCGTTTTGCCGGACAATTTGACGGTGGCGGATTCACTATTAAGAATTTAACGATAGAAACAGAAAAAAACTTTCCTTCGATATTTGGTTTTGTATACAATGGCAAAATTGGAAACTTAAATGTTGAAAACATAAATATTTCAGCTTTTAATTATAATACTGAAAAAAACAATACAAATTACTGTATTGGGATTATCGCCGGTGTGGCAAACGGTTTTATGCACGATTTGAACGTCAGCGGAAAAATTAGCGGGAATAAGTTCGATTACGACTATGTTACCGTAGGCGGGATAGCCGGAATGGGATACGGTACTTTTGAAAACTGTAATTCTGATATCCGGATTGAAATATCTGATGCACAGAGTGAAATGACCACTGATTTTCCGTTTATTTTTGGTGGATTAATTGGGGTAAGCGATTCCGCATACATTAAGAGCTGTGTGGTTGAAGGAAATATTACGGTTACAGATTCTTCTAACTATTTATTGATTGGCGGGTTAGTTGGATATTATTTTACCAATCAATCAACAGAAACTTATATAGATAATAGCGAGACGTTTGTATCCATTTTTACAAATTCAGGTAAGGTTGGCGGATTTATAGGTAATATAGACGGTATTAAAAATTCGTCCTTATCAATTTCTGACTGTTCTGTTCATGGCGATATTAACGCAAGAGTCGCTTCCGGATTTATTTATAGTGCATATTTAATTACTACGAGTATTGAGAGTTGTTACACAGATAACGATATCGTCGGTTATGGCAGAGCTGCAGGATTTATTTGCGAGGCGAAAGGCATTGCTCTAACAAATTGCAAGGCAATGGGTAATGTTTCATCCCGATACATAAATGGCGGAAATCTTGGATCTGCAACGGGGTTCTGTTATCAAATTTCGTCATCGACTATGCGTTATTGTTGTGCTATCGGTAATGTTACGGCAACCGATGCATTTGGTTTTGCTTATTTAGTATCTGATTGTAATTTCGAACAATGTTATTCATCGGGTGAAGTAACTGCTGTTTTGCATAGCGCGGGGTTTCTGTTTTCTCTAATTAGAGGCAGCATAATAAATTGCTATTCAATAAGTAATGTTTACAACATAAATGAAGATGAGAAAGCCGGACGCACTCTTGTTGCAGGATTTGCTGTTTCACTTTCTGATGTGAATATGGAAAACAGTTACTACGGCGGAGAATTATTTGGGACAGTGTATGCTCAAGGAGTTGGCGCTTATCCGATGGTGGCTACATTTGTTGGTTTCTTCGACAAAACCAATATTTTGAATTGTCATACTCTGCATAATGAAAATGGATATGCTTTAAATGTTATAGCAGAAAACAGGAACGATCAAGGAGAAGTTGTTTCTTTAACGGTATATACTGAAAAATCCGATATGTTCTTTTTGGCTGATTTGCTAAATAGAGATTCAGATAAGCAAATTTGGGTAAATTGTCAGAATAATTTTCCGCAGTTAATTATGTAATTTGGTGGGTTTTAAAATCGGAGTGTTTATTGGTATTTTTACCAATTGCATTATAAAAAATTGAGAGGTGTAAATATGAAAATTTCACAAAAGAAAATTGGCGCACTCGTAGGGTTGGATATAAGTATTAACTGTTATTAAAAAGATATTATTAAAACTGTCGCCGAAAAAACTTATTTGACTAAGTACAAATATATTTAATTACGGTACAATAAAAAAGGAGATAGTTAATATGTTTAGTGAAGTGAATAATGAAAAAAATGGAATATCGAGTAATTGGTATAAGTTAAGTCTAAAAATGCTATCAATTCTTTTCCCTATCTGTTTTCTATCATTTGTTGGATTAACAGTTTATGCTTTTATTAGAACAGGATCAGGGGTGGTAGGATGTATTGTATTGGTATTTTCATTGATAGTGGATATAATATTCATACTATGTATTATTTATTGTGCTAAATCTTATAAAAAAGCTGTAATACGAGAAAAAGAAATAAAGAATGAACAAAATGAAAAATAATTAAAACTTTATTGTCAGTTTTATAATGCTGCTTTGCATAACTGTTGTAACAATAGCTTTAGGAAGTAAAATAAAAATTGTTCATGCGGAAACTGCAACAGAGCAAAGCAGTTCACAAACCTATGACTTATATCTTAAACAATAAAAGTCTTGAAAATTAATTCAAGGCTTTTATTTTGTTATTAAGTTCAGAACTTGTCTGTAAATTAAAGTTTAACTTTTCCACATATTACTATAAATTCCCACATAAACCAACAAAATTGTACCGCTAAAATCATACAGTTTTTTTGTGGCATTTTTATTTATAATAAAATGATAAATCAGAGAGGTGACTACAAATGAAAAAAGTTTTTAAGTCGGGGGAGTTTGAAAATTTCAGAAAACTTACCCTGAACGATTCACGGCAGGCAATTTGCGAAAGCGTAAATACTTTCGGTGAGAGAAAAACGACGGTTTTTATTTCACATAATCACAGCGATTTAAAAGATTTGAGAGATTTAATCGGGTTTTTAGAAGAAAAGTTTAACGTGCTTTGTTACATTGACAGCCGCGACCCGTCTTTGCCCAAGATAACTTCGGGTGAAACGGCGACAAAAATAAAAGAAAGAATACGGCAGTGCGACAAATTCATTTTGCTGGCGACAAACAGGGCGATAAATTCAAAATGGTGCAATTGGGAACTCGGTTACGGCGACGCGCAGAAATATAAAAAGCACATCGCCTTGTTTTCATTCGAAACGGAAGATGAAGATTTTAACGGTTACGAGTATATGGAAATTTATCCGCATATCGTAAGGTATTACGGTGACGAAAAATTTTTGGACGGAACCTACGTCAATCCGGGTTATTACGTATGCACAATCAGCGAAAACAGAACCAACGTTATTACCCCGCTGGAAGACTGGCTGTCCGTTTAAAAAATTGCTGTTGCGCGTTTGAAATGAATATACTGAATTGGATATAGCGCCGATATTTATAGCGCGCGCGTAGGACGTGAGAGAGATTGAATTATTTAATTCCGAAGATTGGTAAAATCAGACGATTTAAAAAAGTTGGCTTTTATAAAAAATTATTAATATTAATTAAAGCAAAGGAGAAAGAATGAAAAGTACTAAACAAAGAAGTTTAATTATTTGTATTTTGATTTCATTGGTTATGCTTGCCGGTATAATATTGCTTATACCTAAGACAAAACCGGTAAACGCGGAAACAATAGAATCAAACGATAAATTAAATTTCACGCAAATCACAAGTGAAGTCGGCGAATCTTCTTACAAAGTTGCGGTAAAACCCGCATACCGCTCTACGGTAGAATTTATCGTTGTGCCGGAAACATACAACGGTCTGGCTGTAACGGAAGTGGCGGCAAACGGATTTGTATCTTGCGCAAGCCTGACAAAAGTAATTTTGCCTGAAACGGTAAGGGCGTTGGGCATAAACGCTTTTATGAATTGCGCTAAATTAAAGTTTGTAAGTATGCCTTGTGTTGAAAGTATAGGCACAAACGCTTTCGGTATGTGTATGGCTTTGGACAGGCTGTTTATTCCCGAAACCGTAATGGAAGTCGGTTCAAACATATTAAGGAACAATTCGAATACTGTTTACGTTCAAAGCAGTGTAGAAGTAATCGATATTATGTGGAGTTCCGCTTGGAGCAACTATTTTACGGGTGAAATAATGTATAGCGTTGACCCTCAGGATACCATTCAGTACCGTGAAGTTTTGGCAACGGACAATAAAACCGTAATAGGATATGAAATTAAGGAAGAGCAGTATCTTTCAGACGTTGACGCCGACATAATAATTTATAACAGCGTCTGCGTGGACGAAGATCTCGGATATCTTCCCGTATTGAACATTTGTCCGGAAGCGTTTTTGTTCAGTCAGGTTAAATCAATTACCGTAAGGGACAGACATTCTGACGACCCTGCGGCGCCGCCGTTCAGCCATAAAATCAATATCCGCAGCAACGCGTTTTTGTTTGTTATTGCAGAAGAAATTAATATCGAAGTCGGCGTGACGTTTAACCATCCGGAAAATCTGCAAACGGACAATCCTGACAGCGGGTTTGACTTAGAGCCCATTGTGGGAGACGCTGACGGATTTTCAACGAGAGTATTCGAAGAGTCGTACATAAAATCGATAACTTTGCCTTCCGATATGGATTTGGTTACCGAAAGAATGTTTTATAACTGCACTTATCTTGAAAGTATAAAAATTAACGGCGCAGAATACGACGGCGTTAACAAACTGCCCTGCGTTTACAGAATCGGCGCGCAGGCGTTCAGCAGCTGCATTGCCCTTAAAAACATTAACGTACCCGAAAGCGTAAATTACGTGGGCAAAGCTGCGTTTTCAGATTTAGGCGTAAACGTTGATGAACAGAATATCTACGTTGATATATATGAAGACGAAATTCCCGAAGGATGGGATAGCGACTGGGCGGTAAATAATCAGGATAACGTGAAAATCACTTACAAACCGCTTACATATATCACCGTTGTGCTTGACAGTGAAAATTCATTGAGTATAGGCGTTAAGTCCGGCAGGCTTGTGCCGGAAATTGAAAATGCAATAGTCCGCACGGGATATATTTTTAAAGGAATATATTCAGGTATGAACGGCTTTGGTTTTCAGTATTACACCAGTAATTTACAAGCCGCGCGCGTCTGGAACGAAGGCGACCCCGCAACCCTTTACGCGGATTGGCAGTTAGTTGAATATAACATAACTTACTCTGTTGACGATTGGAAAGGAAATTCCAATCCCAATCCTGCCACTTATACCGTTGAAGACGAAATAACTTTTATCGACCTTGAAAAAGACGGATATGATTTTAAATGGACTCCGGTAGGGATAGCCAAAGGAACAACAGGTAATATAACTGTTATCGGTAAATGGAAGAAATTAGAATATAATATTAAATATGAAGTTGATTTAAAAGGTTTAACCAACCCTAATCCTACTGTTTATGAAGTCGGCGAAGAGATAATTTTTGAGCCGCTTAATAAGGAAGGATATAATTTCGAGTGGTTCCCCGCAAAAATAGAAGCAGATACAACAGGGGATGTGACGGTAAAAGGCATCTGGACGTTGATTGAGTACAATATAACGTACAAAGTCTGGGACGGCACTGAAAATATCAACCCTGCCAAATACGACGTAGAGCACCATGTAACTTTTGCGCCTGCTACGTACTACGGATATGAAGTTACGTGGGATAAAGTCAGCACAAACGGTTGCCTGGGCGATATTACCGTAACGGCGTCTTATAAATGTATCGATAGCTTAATTAGTTGTTATAATAGGGAAACAGGCATTTATGAAATTACGTTTATAGGTTTTTTAAATGAATTGGTTTCTTATGATACAAAAGGCAAAACTTTTCATGTTAACGTTGATTATGAAGGTAGAGTCTGGACTCCCATACAAATATTTTCGGGAACTCTTACGGGCGAAGTCAGAAATATAAAGTTAGTGCCTGATTATTCGTCTTCAGTGTACGGGTTTATCATTTATAACCATGGCACAATTGAAAACTTTACCTTAGATTGCACACTTGAAGTCAGAAATTCCGTTGTCGGCGGTTCCAGAAGAATAGGGACAATTTGCGGTTTTAACGCCGGCGTAGTCCGTAATTGTGTTGTTGAATCAAGCAAACCGCTTTCGTACACTATGCCCGACGGTCAGATAGTCATAGCAGGTATATTAAACACTGTTGATAGTAATGCTCATATAGGCGGCGTTGTCGGCATTGGCGATCCCGTCGGATGTGAAAACCATTCAGATATTTATGGTATAGGTAATATCGGCGGTATTTCAGCTGACGGCGCTCCGATAAACTGTACAAATTACGGAACAATTCACTATTACAGTGCATACTCTGTGGGGCAGTATATCGGCGGCATAGTTGCAAGTAGTGATCAAGAAATAAAAGGATGCGTAAATAAAGGCGATATTTATTATATGAACATAAATGCGCACGAATCGAATTTTTATCCGCGCATTGGCGGAATAGTAGGTTTTCTTAATTACACTTTT
The DNA here is from genome assembly GCA_948482865.1 of Christensenellaceae bacterium. Classification (GTDB taxonomy): domain Bacteria; phylum Bacillota; class Clostridia; order Christensenellales; family Borkfalkiaceae; genus Coproplasma. The sequence goes on along the minus strand of CAOMHR010000004.1, from coordinate 2,335 downwards.
ACAGGTGTAGTAGTAGATTGCGTCAATGAAGGTACTATTCATACGGGCACTTTGAAAAATACCTATTATGTCGGCGATATTATCGGCGAAGAGTGGTCAGATGATTGCTGATAAAAAATAAATCAAAATAAAAAAAGCAAGGCGTTTGCCTTGCTTTTTTGTTGAGTTTGATAATTTACTTTTTCATTGCTTCTTCAACGGCAACCGTCGCGCCGACCGTTTTACTTCTCATTTTCTTATAATTAATACGGATTAAGACACACAAACGTCAATTAAATTAAAGCGAAAATCGGTACGCATAATATAAAGCGCTTACAACATAAAAGGGGAGTAAGCGCTATATTTATTCGGTAGTCACAGTAAAATTCACTGCAACAAATTTTCACTACGCCGATTGATAGGGGATTATTTAATCTATCTTAACCTTGAAACTTGTCGTTGCGCTGTCGTCAGGCGGCAAATTTGCAACGCTGTATCCGACGTCGGGACGATACGCGGAAATGCTTTGACCGTTAATCGATACCGAACCGTCCACGAAAGTGGTGCCTTGCGGGATATTATCCGTAAAATAAATATCGTTTATATTGATATTGCCCTTGTTCGTAAACGTTACGGTGTAGGTCAGTGTTTCGCCTTTGACGGCAAACGCCTTGTCTACGCTTTTTACGACTTCGAGTTTAGCGCTAAACACGTTTATCGTAACTGCGTTGGTGGGTTCGGTGTAGGTTGATATGATGCCGCTTTCAGGGTCTCCCACGTCGTATCTGAATTCTGCAGAGTTGGTTACGGTGGTTACCGCCGAAGGGCTGTTTATTTTTATGTCATACTCTACTGTAATTGATTCGCCGGGGTTTAATACGGGAAGAGTAATTCCCGATACAGGGTCTGCAGGGACTGCGACTCCGTTTATTTTGGTGCTTCCGTCAACGAAACTTGCACCGTCGGGCGCCGCGTTTATGATATAAGCCGGAGTTAAAACCGCAGATGAGTTGTTTGTGAGCGTTACCGTATTGTGAACGGTTTCTCCTTCTTGGGCAAAAGTTTTGTCAGTGGTCAAAACTCTTTTAATGGCGTTGGACAATACTTCAGTAATAACGGTATTGCTTGTAAGGCTACCGGGAATACCGGGTTGATTGGGCGGTACTGCGTTGTATGTTACATTTGATTGATTGGATATATTCATATTTTACGCTCCTAAATAAAAATCTACATACTGCCGCTTAAAAGCGGAGTATGTAGTAAAAATAAATAAGTAAGTATATCTTAATACAAGATATGAAAGATTTTCAGCAATGTTTACAGTGCGATAGGGATATCTGAATATTTTGTATTTGACAGAAAACTTTTTAAAAAAAGATATCGGATTTTTTAAATGGCGCAATATAGACGCAGCAATAGCAAATATAAAATATAGCGACGATGAAGTGGATACACAAATGGTACACATTGTGTACCAATCAATAACGGTAAAAAAAAGTACGCTCGGCTAATTTCTCAGCTAAGCGTACTTTTTGTTCTATTCTATAGATGTTTTAATGATTTTTTGACTAAATTATTTCGTCATAGCTTCCTGAACGGCAACGGCTACTGCAACCGTTGCGCCGACCATAGGGTTGTTGCCCATGCCGATAAGACCCATCATCTCAACGTGCGCGGGAACCGAAGAAGAACCTGCAAACTGCGCGTCGGAGTGCATACGTCCCATGGTGTCGGTCATGCCGTAAGAAGAAGGACCTGCCGCCATATTGTCGGGGTGAAGCGTTCTGCCCGTGCCGCCGCCCGAAGCCACCGAGAAGTAATTTTTACCGTTTTCGGTACACCATTTTTTATAGGTGCCGGCAACGGGGTGCTGGAAGCGGGTGGGGTTGGTTGAGTTTCCCGTAATCGAAACGGATACGTGTTCCATTTTCATAATTGCAACGCCTTCGGGTACGTTGTCTGCGCCGTAGCATTTAACCTTGGCGCGGGGACCGTCTGAGAAAGCGACGCTGTCCGTGACTTTAACCGTTTCTGTATAGGGGTCGAAAACCGTTTTGCAATAAGTGAAGCCGTTAATTCTTGAAATTATATAAGCCGCGTCTTTGCCGAGACCGTTAAGAATAACGCGAAGGGGTTTCGTCCTTACTTTGTTTGCGTTTTCGGCAATTTTAATCGCGCCTTCCGCCGCCGCGAAAGATTCGTGTCCGGCAAGGAAGCAGAAGCAGTCGGTATCGTCGGATAAAAGCATAGCCGCAAGGTTGCCGTGTCCGAGACCTACCTGTCTGTTTTCCGCAACGGAGCAACTGCTTTACCCACCATGTCGTCGGTGTAGCGGATGAAGGCGTCGAATGTACCT
>CAOMHR010000003.1 GCA_948482865.1 Christensenellaceae bacterium | reverse complement strand
TAGGGCAAAGATACTAATTGTTGAGAAGCCCACATGATTTTATCGGTGAGCCCAAGTAAGTCGCTAAGGATTTCTTTCTACGTTGGATAAGACTCAGAAGGGGATAATAAAAAAGGAGAATGAAAAAATCATTCTCCTTTGCGGTGCGTACGGCTCTAAGCCCAAGATATTCAAATATAATCAACTGTTATCACATTTTCATAAATAGCCGAATATTCAGGATTTTACGCTATTGATTGAGTACGACCGTACCCAAATAGTAAAGCCATTTTCGGGTACTTTTTCGGGTTTTCTATTTTTTACTATTGCTTCTTCTTTCTTCGGAAAAGGTGTCAAATTTAGACATATTTTCCTCTTTAACCGCATCCACTATTTTTATATACGGCTTCATTGCCTTGTAATCACTATGCCCCGTCCATTCCATAATAACGTTAGTAGGAATACCCAGCCTTATAGCGTTGCAGATAAACGTCTTTCTTCCGCTATGCGTGGTAAGAAGTTCGCACTTCGGCAAAACATTTTCATAACGTTTGTTTCCCTTGAAAAACACTATTCTAACGGGTTCTTTTATTCCGGCTATTTCGGCAGCTTCTTTAAGGTATTCATTCATTTTCGCATTACTGATAACCGGAAGGGCTAACCCTTTGGGGAAATGAATGTTTTTGTATTTGTCAAGTATTTGAAGTGCGTATTTGTTAAGCTCTATATGCAAACGGTCTTCGGTTTTCATAGTAACGATAGATATAAAAGGCTTGTTTGTCGTCCGTTTGACATCGCAGGGACGTAACCGGGCTACATCGGAATATCGCAACCCGGTAAAGCAGCAGAAGCAAAATACATCACGTACGCACGACAAAGAACTGCGGTTTTCCGGAAATTGATAGTTTAGAAAGTGTTGCAGTTCTTCCCATGAAAGGAAAATAACTTCTTTGCAGTCTATCCCCTTAAAACGCGGTTTATATTGTTCATGCAAAAGCCCATTATAGTAACCGTTGTTACAAGCCCAGCGGAGAAACCAACGTACATAACTCATATACTTGCTTACGGTCGTATTCATTTGTCCCGCGTCTTGCAGGTATTTAACAAAGCCTTGTAGCTTTTCCTTTGTCAGTTGGTTAAGTATTTGCTGGGGCATATAAGCGTACAGATGTTTACGCAAACTGCTAAATTTCGTATAGGTAGCCGGAACCCAGTTATTAGCCGTTCCAGCTTCTACTACAAATTTGTCGAAAACAGTAAAGAAGTCCGGCGTTACTTCCTTCTTCTTCCTTCCGGCGGCTTCATCGAAAGCCGCCTTAAATTCTTTCGCCGTTGGCGTTCTGCGGTTGTCGAGTTCAAACCGGGTTAAGACTTCTTCAACAATAGATGAAAGGTTTGTAAGAGCGCGATTTATTTCGCCTGCCGTTTGGTTGAAACTATTCTTTGCACCGATTTTCACGCAGGCGTTATTATTGTCCCACTTTTCCGCGTCTATTACATAGCCAGAACGCAAATCCACACGAATGCCTGCAAAAGATACCCGCAAACGTATAGGCACGTTTTCCGTAAGCCTATCCCCTTCCGTTCGCGGCGATAATTGGTACTTAATAGAGAATTTCATTATTCAATAAGCATTTTACCGCGCCCGGTTATAAGCCAGCGTGAAGAAATTGGATAATTAACGACCAGCGAATAGATCGCTTCTACTTCTATATTCTTGTAACGTGATTGGTAGCCGGGCTTCGGAGAAACGCCATAAGTAAGCCGCATTTCCCTATAACGCGGCGCACTTAAATCGTAAAGCGTACAAAACGCTTCCAACGCGCTAACCTTACCCAAACTTACAATCGCTTCGATTGCTTCAAAAAAACGGCGGTTTATCCCTTCGCTTATAGTCGAAGGCTTGGCTATTGTACGGGGCATAAATTCGCACGTTTAAGGTTAGACATCATTGTATTATATTCCCCTTCCGGTATTCGGGCACATTCATTCCCGGACAAGTAGGCAGCTTCCAACGCATCAAACACAGCCTCCGGGATAAATGGATACAAAGCCCGGTTACTATAAAACTTATCTACATTTACTTCTACCATATAGCTAATAGTTATTTTTATTGATTTTTCAATTTAAGCGCGTTTCGTTCCAAAATGGTATAGTTATAAGGCGAAAATAAAATAACGCGAAAATGGGCTTAAAATCGCCTTGTTTTCGTATCACTTTAATACGGCGATTGTATGATATTATTATCATATAAGTACGTGCGTGTGATACTACTTTATGAAAACCTTTTCAGTATTTAGGAACTTTGCGACCAAATACTAAACGGCATTTGCACATCCAGCATGTTCTACCGTCTGGGCATTGGCTTTTTTGCTTAAATCCGTAAGGCTTTCTATTGTACGCTGCTGGCTTTCTATAATTGAAAGCAAACGCGACTTTTCGTTATTGGCTTCTTCCAGCAACTTAGCCAACAGTTCGGAAGAAGGCAACTCGCCTGCGTTCTGCCGTTGTTCGCCTTCCTTCTTTTCGTTAGGTAACAACATTTCCCCCTGCCCCAGCAAAAGCCAAAGCGGATTAAGTTCCGGGAACTGTATGCTAATAGCTTGCATTTTATCCGGTTGAATAGACTTTTTTATAGACATAACATAAGAAGAAGACACACCTATGCGCCTGCAAAATTCCCTTTCGCTAATGTTTAGCGTATCTATAAATTGTTTAAGTCGCTCTTTTACACTTGTTTCCATAAACATAACTGTTTCTAAAAGTTAAAAATCGGCTTTCAGCTAAAAATATGAACACTTTTAGTTTGCATATTGTATGCTTTTACTATACATTTGCATTGTGTTAGTTGTTCAGTTGCAAAGGTAAGCAAAAAGCGGACACTTAGCAATGACAAAAACACGCTAATTTACAGAAATTTATAAAAGCTATATGATACATACAAGTAAATTCATTAACAAGAACTTCCGCATTAAGGTAAGCGGAATAGACAACGAAGGCAACCGTATTAACAAGTTGGTAGGCGTTAGCGGTCTTCTGAATTTGATTGGCGAAACTTTAGCCGATAAGTTTGTAACACGCGCTTTGAAAGCCGGATTAGACAAAGTTAAGTGCTGCCTTCGTCGCGGGCTTCGCGTTACTTTCTACGTAAAATAGTTCACTCAATTACTTTTAATATTCAGCTATATGGATAAAGATTTTGAAAGCATTAGAAGCAAGGTTCTGAAACTACAAGCCCTTGCGGAACGCGGCGAGAAAGGCGAAGCCATAAACGCAAGGCGTTTGTTAGACCAACTGTTAGCCAAATACGGTGTTTCGTTGGAAGAAATAGTAGAAGCGCAGGAAGAAAAACAACCGTACACTTTCAACGTAAAGGAAAACGGGTACGGATTTACCTTGTTTACCCAATGTTATTTCAATGTAACAAACGAAAAGCGGATGAGTTACCGCCAGCGCAGAAGATACGTTACCGTTGAATTAACCAAAATGCAGTACGTAGAATTGCAGGCTTTGTACGATTGGCACTATAAACAGCTTACAAAGGATATGAAGCGGATGCAAAAGGAGTTCACGGAAGCGTACATACAAAAGCATAGGATATTCGGAAAGCATGGCGACGACAATAGCGAAGAAGAACGGGAATTAAGCCCGGAAGACCTGCAAAGACTTTTGCGTATGCTTAACTACATGGACAGCATGGAAGATACCAGCTATTACAAGCAGATAGGTAACGCTTCTTCTTCCGATTAACGTATTACCTTAATACAAATCAGAGGAACTATATATAAGCCAGCGGAAAAGGAATCCCCTTTGTAAAGGCTATAAACCGATGACTGCGGAAACAGACCGCGCGCGGGACGCTACGGGCGTACGAAGGGCGAACCTTCCCCCGCGCACTATGAATTTTAAATTTTACAATTATGGTAGTAACAACAGAAAATAAGAAAAAAAGCAGGGGCTTCCTTAGCGGGTTGAACCAATTACGTGTAGGCGATTACAAAATAGCGGTAACGGAAATTAAAGCCGCTTTGGGAATAAATAACCGGAACAGTTTCTACGCATACCGGGACGGAAAGATAGAACCTAAAGTAACGCAAGCGAAAGCCGTAGAAGGCGTATTCAACAAATACGGAATAACAGCTAACATTTGGGACGTATGAAACTAAACGTGGAACTAAGCAGGCGGGAAACCGAAGTAGCACACTTGCTGGCGTGGGGAGCTTCCAAGAAAGAAGTAGCGGACATTCTGTTTATTTCTACCCGCACCGTAGAGAATACAGCCCGGAACATCTACGCGAAAGTAGGCATACAAAAGGCTACGGAACTTTGCGTTTGGTGGTTCTGTACAAAGCATAATGTTCCGGTAAGCCTTGACCCGTTAAAACGCACATTCGTAGCGGTAGCCCTTCTTCTGCTTATACTCCCGAAGGAACTTACCGGGAACGGCGATTTTTTCAGAGTAGGAAGACGCGCGCAGATTACACGGATTGTCAAAACGACGGGAAGGCGCAAAGGCGAAAACGATTATAACCCTTTTGAAGTTTGCAGTTATGACTAAGATTTTTAAAGCCATCGGCATAGAATTTACGAAACCGCTAAAGTGGTATAACTGGCTTACCCTTGCTTGGGTTGCCGTTTCCTTTATACTTCTAAGCATTGACACTGAAACCGCGCCTATATGGGCAGTATTCCTTGTAGTTGCGAATTTCGCCCTTTCAATAAAGGTTGCGGCGAAGACAATACCGGACATTAAAGACGACGAAAACAGTTAGACTATGGACACAAAGAAACGAATAATAGACCTTACGCTCGGCGAACTTATGGACGCGATAGACGAACGTATAGAAGTTGCGGCACAGAAGCCGGAAAAGCCTAAAGCGGCGAAACGTTACGTGTACGGTTTGAAAGGGCTTGCAATTCTATTAGGGTGTTCCAAGACAACCGCAGCACGGTTGAAGGCTTCCGGGCGGATTGATGCAGCGATAACGCAAGTAGGCGCGCTACTGATTATTGACGCTGATTTAGCGTTAAAGCTGGCAGCAGGAAACAAAAAGAAATAACTTTTAAAACACAGCTATATGATTAAAAACATTTGGATTAACATTCCCGGCTTTTCTAAATATGAAATAAATAGGGAGAGCAGGCAGATACGAAGTTACTGCCGGGGAGTAGAACCGCGTATATTGAAACCATGCAATAACGCATTGATATTAAAGGCGGATAACGGGGAAAAATACACCGGAAGCCTTAAACGTTTCCTTTATTCGGCGGAAAAGAACATAGACCCGCGCGAAATTAGCCGAAAATACTGTATAGTTGAAACAACCAGCGGGCAGATAGAACTAATAGATCGTAACACATTTCAAGAACGGATTAGGGAGCGTTTGAGAAAGAGAACAAGCGTTTCCAATATACAAGAAGAATATTTGAACGCCATCCAATTTTGCGCGATTGTATTGCAGGCATACCGGACAGGTGATTTTTCAATGGTAATAACCGAGATTGAAAGCCGCAAGGCAAAAGTAACGGAATATATCATCCGGCACAGAATAGCGGTACAGCCGGAACGCGTACGGGAAGTTTGGGAAGCCGTCTTAGACGTAGCCCTAAACTGCATCATAGAGAAGCGCACCTACATAGTAAACCTTACGGGCTACCTGAACAGCATAGCACGCTCCTATGCAGCCCAAAAGAAGAAATTAGAGAAAATAACCGTAAGTCTTGACGCGGGATTTTATTCACTTCAAAAATATCAGTAATATGAGCAAAAAAGCAATCATCAAACGTCTAAGCCTTGTAAATTTCAAAGGCTTGCGCAACGTCGTTATAGACTTTAACGACACAGTTACAACCATAAGCGGACGGAACGGCACGGGAAAGACTACCATAATGGACGCTTTTACATGGCTTCTTTGGGGCAAAGACAGCGAAGGCAACGTAGATAGTAAGTTCGGAATTAAGACCAACGACGCAGAAGGTAACTTTATTCCCGACCTTGAACACGAGGTAGCCGGAACGTTGGAAATAATAGATACCGAAACGGGAAGTGTTGAAACCGTAGAACTCCGTCGCGTATTGGTTGAAGAATGGAAAACAGAGAAGGGAAAGACGGAAAGGAAGTTAAAGGGACATCATACCGACTACTTCTATAACGGAGTACCATTAAAAACAAAAGGCGAATACGACGAACGTATAAACGCAATTATACCCGAAGCTGTTTTCAAGATGATTACCAACCCCTACTATTTCCTTTCCCTTCATTGGACGGCACAACGCGAAATGCTTTTGCAGATAGCCGGGGGCGTAAGCTACGAAGACATAGCGAAGGGAGATACCGCCTTTGCCGCATTGATAGAACGGCTTAGTGGGAAAACGGTAGAAGACTATAAACGCGAGATTGCAGCGCAAAAGGAGAAGATAACGAAGGAATTGGAAAAGATACCTACGCGTATTGACGAAATAACGCGTGCTACCCCGCTTACACCGGACTATGCCGCCCTTAACACCGAAAAGGAGCAACTTACAAAAGAATTGAACGACATAGACGAAGCCGCCGCATCAGCAGCAGAAGCCAACCGTATCGCCTATGAAGCTGCCGCTAAGGTACAAACCGCCATAAATGACAAACGTAGCAGCCAGCACGCATTAGTATTTAAGGCAAAGGAAACGGCAAGGAATGAAGCATTCAAGAAGAACGAAACTTACAATAATGCCGACCGTAAGTTACAGCAGGTTATAAACGACGAACGCAGCGAAGCCAGCCGTTACCGTAGTGAATACGACCGTTTGACGAACGAGAAGAAACGGACGCAAAGCACAATAGAAGGCTACAAGCAAATGCAGAACGAACTACGCGAAAGATGGTACAAAGTAAACGCCGAAGAATTTACCGCTACGGAAAGTCTTGTTTGCCCGTTGTTTAAGCACGCTTGCGCCGACCCGGTAGCATTAGCAAAATATAACACCGACCGGGAAGCCGCTCGCGAAAAATTCTATGCAGACCGGGAAGAACGCCTTAACAAGATTAACACGGACGGTCAGCGGTTAAACGAAATGATAACATCGCAGGAAGAAGAAGCCAACCGGATAGACAAAGCGTTAGCCGAATTGGAAACCAGCCACACTACCGCCGTAGCAAAGGCGAAAGAAGACCGCGAAGCGTTGCAAAAGGTTTTGAATGACAATCCCCGCGTAAATACCGAACCGGATATTAACGGAGAAGACCTCCCGGAATGGGTTGCGCTTGAAAAAGAAATAAAGGAACTTTCCGAACAGCTTCCAGCCTTCAACGCGGATGACGCGGCAAGCAGAACAGAGATACGCCAACGGAAAGCCAACCTTACTGCCCGGCTTGATGAAGTAAAGCGTAAACTAAACCTTCGCACCATTATAGAAGCCAACGAAAAGCGCATAGCCGAACTAAACGGGGAAGCCGCAAAATTGGCGCAGGAACGCGCCGAAATACAAGGCTGCGAAATAGTAATAGCCGACTTGATAAAAGCCCGTATGACGGAAGTGGAACGCCGCGTAAACGGATTGTTTAGCCGGGTTCAGTTCAAGATGTACAAAACGCTCGTAAACGGCGAAAAAGAACCGGATTGCATTTGCCTTATTGACGGGGTAAAATACGCGGATAAGAACCAAGCCGGGAAAGTTAATGCCGGGCTTGACATAATAAACACCCTTTGCACGTTCCACAACGTTAGCGCGCCTATTTTCGTGGATAACGCAGAAAGTATTAACGAGTTTATCCCGGTTGTTAGCCAGCTTGTAAAGTTGGTAGTAACTACCGAAGACTTCAAAGTAGAATAACATTATTATTAACTTTTTTAAATAACAGCTTTATGAATACAGAAAAGAAAATCGCGTCTTACGAGGACGCTTGTAGAGTTTTGAACATTCAACCGATTAACGAAGAAGCGTTTAACATATTCCCGAAGGAAGACCAAAGAAGCATGTTAGCCTACCACAAGCTGACAGTAATAACCCGCGCACTTAATAACGGTTGGAAGCCGAATTGGGACGACCAAAACGAATGGAAGTATTACCCGCTATTCCGTTATGTAAATGCCGGGCTTTCGTACGCGCATACGTCTAACGCGGCTACGTCTACGATTGCGTCTGTCGGCTCTCGGCTTTGCTTTCCCACGTCCGCGCTCGCGAAATACGCAGCCGAACACTTTGCGGACTTGTATCGTGACTATTATTGCTTTGCTTCGGGAAACGGAGAAACGCAACAAGCGGAAAGCAGCCAAGAAGAACCCCAAAGCGACTTTTTGAAGACCACCACAGAAGTAATGCAAAAGCATTTAGTACCATTATGTAACGGAAGCAGTTCACGCGGTCTTATCGTAGTAGGTTGCGACACAGATACGAAAGATAAAAACGGCGAAGACAGTACCGGAGTAATGGTAGGTTTTTGCGGAAATTATGGAGCCATAATAAAGGGCTTGAAAGAACTTCTTACCGGAAAGCAGTCCGCGCCGATAGTAGAACGGGCAACCCGCGAAATAGCTTTTGAAAAGATGATTAAAGGCGGTGGAATAGAGAGCTTTTTAAAGGACATAATGAACAACAATTAACTAACGATAGTATGAATACCAACACTTTACCCGCTACCATATTGGCAGCAAAAGAAAAGTTTGAATTAGCCTGCAAGGACGCTTCGGCTTTGCAGATCGTAAGCAACTTCGGTGCGGCATTTACAGCCGTAAACGTAATAGCACTTCTTCGCGAAGCCATGACCGACGAAGTAATGGATAAGGTTTTCATGCCTTTGATGAACACGAAAATAGGATTTCTTACAGACCGAAACGGGCGTGCAAGAAGCGGCGGGCGCGCCCCGCTTCCGCTTTACACCCGCGACATAGTACGCGATTGCATCATAGACGCGGTTACTATCGGCTTGCTTCCGACCGGAAACCAGTTCAATATAATAGCCGAAAGGATGTACCCCACTAAGGAAGGTTATACTTCGCTTCTTCGCAAGCTGGGCGTAAAATACTTCATTGATACCTCATACGACAAGGGGCAAACGCAGAACTTCGCCGAAATACCTTGCAAAATAAACTATGAGTATAACGGAGAAAAAAACGGCTTTAGCATTATTGCAACCGTAAAGAAGGATGATTACAGCAGCCACGACCAACTGCGCGGAAAAGCCGAAAGAAAGGCTAAGAAAGCCCTATACGAGTACATTACGGGGTGCGACTTCGGCGATGCAGACGAACAAAGCAGCGTACCGATAGTGGATGCGGTAGCCGAAGAAATAAAAGAAGAAGCGAATGCCGCGCCTACTATTGGAGTTATCGACGGGCAACCCATACAAGCACAGCAGGGACAAACGGCGCAAAGCGAGCCAGCTAACCCGCCGCAAGCACGGGAAGGTCGCGGAAGTAATAACGCTAAACCATTGTTCTAAATATGGAATTAACCGTATTAGGTTCAAGTTCAGAGGGTAACGCCTACGTTTTGCAAAACGCGGGCGAAGCCCTTCTACTTGAAGCTGGAATACCATTCAAGAAGGTATTAGCAGCGTTGGGCAACAACGTAAAGAAAATAGTAGGCTGCCTCATTACCCATGAACATGGCGACCATGCCGGGCGTATTAATGAGGTTTTAAACTACGTTGTTCCGGTTTACGCTTCCAAAGGCACGATAGAAGCCGCTAAGATTAATTCTTGCTGGCGACCGACCCACATAAGGATGGAAAACGGAAGTTACCAGCATTTACGGCTGGGCGGTTTTACTATCATTCCCTTTCCCACGAAGCACGACAGCCGCGAACCGTTGGGCTTCTACGTCTGGCATGAAGAAACGGGCGGCGTATTGTTTGCTACCGATACTTTCTATTTGCCTTGCACATTTGCCGGGTTGAACAACATATTAATTGAATGCAACTACGACCCGGATATATTGGAACGCAATGTAACAGAAGGTTATATACCGGAAGTATTGAAAGAACGAGTACGGAGAAGCCATTTAAGCTACTATACTTGTTTGGACGCGTTGAAGGCTAACGACCTAACACGGGTTAATAACATAGTATTGATACATATAAGCGAAGGGAACGGCGACGCGGTAGCCTTCCGGGACGGAATAGCAAAAGCCACCGGAAAAACGGTACACGTCGCAAAACCCGGACTACGGATTAGTTTCAACAAAACACCTTTTTAATTGCAAGCACTATGATTAAAGGGTTTTCAGAAGAAACGCAACCGCTGACAGAATACGAAAGGAAAGTAATACTTCCGATTATTCTTGAAGGCTTGAAAACCAAGATAGGCAAAGCCAACGCGGTAACGAATAAGTATATTATTTCCCGGTTACGTGACAGCTACAAGATAGACGCGGCACGGCTAAGGAAGATAATAAACCACATTCGTACAAACGACCTTCTACCGGGACTTATAGCAACTTCCGAAGGCTATTTCTTAGCTACGACCGAAAGCGAACTTTTGGAATACGAAGAAAGCCTGAAAGGACGTGAAGAAGCTATAAAAGCAGTACGGTTGAGTATCGCAAGGCAAAGGCGCATACTTTACGAAGACGCGCACAAGCCCAAGCAGGGAACATTATTTTAATATTTAAATTTTAGTGACATGAAAAAGATTTGTTTATACAGAAAAGAGAACGGGAACGAGAATTTACAAGGCAGATACGACAACGTAGAAGAAGCGCAAGACACCGTAAAGAAACTTACCGAAGACGAAGGGAACGGTAGTATTTTCGATTACTTCTACAAGGAAGAAGACTACGAGGAAATAACCGACCGGGTAAAGACCTACGAAGACGCATGTAAGGTATTAGGCGTAGAACCGATAAACGAACAAAACGCGAAGGCGCAAGGCTTCAGATCGGACGAAATAGCACGCCGCAAATTGGAAACTATTGCCGCAGCACTTAACGAAGGCTGGAAACCGGATTGGAACAATACCGACCAATACAAATACTACCCTTACTTCTATATACAAGAAAACGCGAAAGGCAAAGGTTCTGCCGGGCTTTCGTACGCGAATACGACTTACGCGGCTCCGTATTCGAATGCGCATTTCGGCTCTCGGCTTTGCTTCTACGCTTCACGTTTGGCACGGTACGCGGGCAACCAATTTACAGACTTATACGAACAAATTTTAATTGAGAAGCTATGACAAAGCAGGAATTAGTGAACTCGGTAGCGGAACAGACCGGATTAAACAGCTATCAAGTAAAGGAAGTATTAGAACGTACATTTGATGTTATTCGGGACGAAGTGACGGGCGGCGATACGGTAACTATTCGCGGCTTCGGTACTTTCCAAACGAAGCAACGCAAGGCGAAACCAGCCCGGAACATAAATACGGGCGAAACCCTATTAGTTCCAGCCCGCAAGGTTGTTGTTTTCAAACCCTCAAAAGACTTTAACGCGGATAGGATATGAAACAGAACGAAAAAATACAGACCCGGAAAGACGAAGTACGCTTCAAAACTTCGGACATACGCCGAATAATAGGAAAATACTTAGCGGCAAATGTTTTGCGCACATGGAACGAGGACTTTGTGGACGATGATACGGGAGAGGTTGTAACTATTGAGCGCAACGAAATTCTGTTTGAGCGCGGGAAATATATAGATAACGATTTGGCGACCGAGATAAATTTCTATCTGCAAAGCGAAGACGTTAAAGAAGTGGAAGTAAGTAACCAACGAAGACTCGCTTACGAAAACAAGCGAACCAGCCTTTACCCGTTCAAGATTTCCGCTACCATTGGCGGTAAGCGGCATAACTTCATATTGCAGGCGCAAAACATAATAAAAGCCTATGAGGTTGCGACCGACTATATAGAATTGAATTTTACCCAGCCGTTCGACATAGTGGGCATAAAGTTGATGGATAGGATTATAATTCTTAACGACCGCCTGCGGAAACACGTTGAAGCGCAGGAAGGCGCAAACGAAGAAGGCGAAGAAAGCAACGACGGGGAAGATCAGCGCAACGATACGAAGTATTACAAGGTTGAAGCCGACGTAGTAATACAATCGGAAGACGAAGAAGAACCGAATAAGCAGAACTACGATTTTGTTGTAAAAACACGCGACGTGGATACGGCTAAGGTCGTTATTACCGCATGGATAAACAGCAAGATAAAAGAGTGTATAGAAAAAGAAAACGAAGAATGTAAGGTAGTGGATATTTCCATACTTGCGGCTTCGCCTTTCGCTTGCAACGCGATTGTAGAAAAAGCCTTTTGTTTGGCATACAAAGAACAAGAAGAAAGTTATTAACTAACCGGGGCGCGCCTTCGGGCGTGTCCCTAAAATATACCTATCATGGGCGATAAAAATTCATTCGTATTATATATGGATTTGCTTTCAGTGCTTGATGAACTTGACGACGAAGAAACGGCTATGTTGTTCCGCGCGATTAGAGCCTATAACCAATTAGAGAGCGAAAACGAAGCTATACGGACGAAGGCTGCGGAAGATTTGGAAGCAATGACGGCGAACAAAACCGTTAGGATAGCATTTGCACCCATCCGAAAACGTCTTGAAGCTGATAACAAGCGTTACGCGGAAACAGTGCAGTTGAATAAAGCTAACGGCAAATTAGGGGGCGCGCCTAAAGGTAATCAGAACGCACGAAAGAAGAAAAAGAATACGGAAACCGAGGAAACAAGCCAAAACAACCCAAACAACCGGGCGGTTGATTTTTCAACCGAAACAACCGAAGGGTTGAAAAAACAAGCGAAAACAACCGAAAACAACATTGATATGATATGTAATGATGTTGATATGATTAATAATAATTCTCCTTCTCTTCTTTCTCTTGATGGCGTGCGCGAGAAAAAAAACATAAACGGCAAGGAAACCGAAAACAGTAAGTTTCTAACCGAATTTTTCAGCGAAAACAAAAGGGCGCAGATAGAAACCATTTGCATGCAGCTTTATGTCACTCCCGAACGATTGCGCAAGGAAGCCGAAGAAGTTATAGACGAATGGGAACTAACCGGAGATACCCACATAAATTATACCGAATGGGCGCGGCATTTGATTAATCATCTAAGAATTAAAATAAGGAAAGACAATGGGAACAACAGAGAACAAAAAGCAGGAGCAACCGATACAACGGATAGACATAGTGGCATTTGCGAACCTGCTACGCAAAAGAAGCCCCGCCGTAGCACGCTTTAAGATTGACCGTTATACGCAGGACGTACCCGCCATGCTACGCGAATGTTACCGTTTCCAAGTTGAAAACCGGGGCTATTCTTACCAAGAAGACGAAGCGACAAGGCAGCATCTTACAATGGCGGCGCGTTGGCTCGTTGGCGAAAGCATGAAACCGGGGTTATTCATGTACGGAACACCCGGATGCGGAAAGACAACATTAGCGCGTGCAATTTCCCAGCTAATAAATACGATTTACCATAGCGATATATCGTTTGAACGTAAAGGCGTTTCCTTTATTCCGGCTTCCGCACTTACGGAAGCAGCGAAGGGGGAAAAGCAGGAACTTTTAGCGGACTTGAAAAATACCGAGCTTCTTTGCATCGACGACGTAGGGACGGAACCAGCAAGCCTAAAGGTTTGGGGAAACGAGGTTAGCCCGTTGGTAGATTTGCTATACCACCGTTACGACCGCCAGTTATTCACGATTATAACCTCAAACTTGGAAGGCGACGAAGATATAGCCAAGCGTTACGGGGTTCGTGTAGCCGACCGATTTGTAGAGATGTTCGACCTTATAGGCTTCGATAATTCAAGTTACCGACCAAGACTAACAAAGCTAACACCGCGATAGCTGTACAAATGAACCCCGATATTCAACTATCGTATTTCAGACGGTAAGATGTAAGGGAAACAATATAATAACGCCTTAACGGGCAAAAAAACGATTAAAAGACATGAAGAAGCATAAAGTATATATAAGCGGGCAAATAACCGGGCTTCCGGTAGCCGAATACGTGGAAAAGTTCAGCAAAGCGGAAGCGGAACTAAAAGCAAAGGGTTACGAGGTTGTAAACCCATTGCGGTACGAATTAAAGCCGGGTTCGCGCTGGAACGAACAAATGAAGGTGGATATTCGCCTTTTGCTTGATTGCGACGCGATTTATATGCTTTCTAATTGGGAACGCAGCACGGGCGCAGGGCTGGAACTATATATAGCCGAAGGTTTGGGACTGATTATAAACTATGAGAAACCACCCAAACACCGGGATATAAAGACGGCTATACTTACGGCTATGGGGGTTAGCTTCGCTTCCATTTCAGAAGACAGCCGTAACCGCTGGCACGTTTACGCCCGGATGATTTACGCGCATCATTGCAAGAAACGCGGCGAGAATACCCAACGTATAGCGGAAGAAACCTTACACGACCAAAGTACGATATGTTATTACCTTCGGCGGTACGATAGCGAATATAAGTATAACAAGGAGTTTCGCGCAGCAGCCGAAAAGGTTGCTACCCTATTGAGTAAAAAGTTAAGTGTTCCAAAGGACGTATTAAAATAAGACGGTTCGTTAATATGAGATTTGCACTAAGAAATAAAAGCAAGCTAATAAAGGCTTTCGGGGAAGACTACTACAAGCTATTGATAAGCAGCTTAACAGCCTTCGCTAAAAGCAACCGGGAAATAGCCGCCTATACCATTGAAGGGTACACTTACGAATTTATAAACATTCCCAACGTTCAACCGAGCGCAGATAGTAATTTTCAATTTGCGATAGTAGGAAAGCAGTACGACGTACTACACGTAGCCTATTATAGCGCAATAGGATAAGAAAAACAGCATGGAGCAACTGACATTTGATTTCATAAAGGAAATAGTACCTATACCGGATTGTAGCTTTTTGATGGACGTAACCGGGTTAGGAACCCCTATCGAGGTTGCAAACGAAATGGTAAGGGAAGCACGAGTTTGGCAAGAAAATAATCCGGGCAAAGACGTGATGGACGTTATAACCCCGGAATGGAAAGAATATATTAACCATAAAATTAAACATTTATGTTAGCAGTAACAGTAATAGGAAACATCGGCAACGATGCGGAAATTAAAGAGTTCAACGGGCAAAAGTTTATAGCTTTCAACGTTGCGAGTACAGAACGTTATAAAGACGGGCAGGGCAACCAGCACAGCCGTACAACGTGGGTTAGCTGCTTGAAACCCGGTGAAAGTTCCGTAGTAACTTATTTGAAGAAAGGAACGCAGGTATATGTACGTGGTAGCCTTTCCGTTAAAACATTCAATTCCGGGAACGGAGTACAAGCGGGCGTTAATTGCCTCGTGCGTGAACTTCAACTATTAGGCAGTAAGCAGGAAACACAAAACGAGCAACAACAGCCAGCTACTACCAGCACGCCGCCAACCTATACCCCGGCGGGAAGTGCGTCGCCGTTTCCACCGGAAAACGAAAAAGATGATCTTCCTTTTTAAAAACATTCAGCTAACAGAAAAATGAATAGAAAAGAAGAAATAAAAAGATTGCCTTTTGTCGTTTCAGCCTATAAGCAAATTTACCGTTCTGAAAGTTGTTGCGGGATTTGTAATTTGCCTTGGTCGGTTTGCGGTCATGAACATATAGACATTACCGATAAATACGGGGTGTTCTACGTTTGCCCATATTGCTGGGAAAACAACGATTTACAGACTATTTTAAAAGCGACGACACAAGGTTATTTAAGTCAGTTCCATTCATGCTCTACAGATGAAGATAAGGCGCATTTTCTTGAAGAACATAAGTTGGTTGATATATTGATGAAAACAGAACAGAAATATATATCAACCCATTCTGAAAAACAAGAAAAATAAAAAACTATACAAACTTTAAAAGTAGTAAGACAATGAAACCAAAAAAATTTCAAGAAGCAAACGTAGTTTACGGCGAGGGACAACCCGAATACAAGCCATTACCAGCACATAAGACGAAAGAAGGGCAGGCTATTTTCTGTTTCGAATTGGACGAAGCAGAACGAAAAAAAATAGCCGAAACGGGCGAATTATGGGTAAGCCTTCTAACCTTCAACCAACCGTTGCAACCCATTTTTATAACTATAAACAAGTCGGATTTATTCATACAGCCCGACGCAACCCAACAGACCGATAATGAAAGCAGTAGTATTATTAAGTAAGAAGTTCTTCCCGGCACATTTCCGGGCAGGCGAAGCAACCGATTTTAAGACAAAGGTTCTTAACGGTCAAAAGCGGCACACATGCCGATGCAATTATGAGTATTGGAAGAAAAAAATAACCGCCTTGCAGGAAAAAAGCGGTACGTTATGCCTACGACAATGGGCGGACAAACCGTATAGAAGCCCGCAGGAAAGTATTTTAGAAGTTCCGGCTAACATGTGCATAGTTCAGCCTTTAATATTACGAAGGAACGGCTTAAACTTTACCGCAGAAGTTGAAGGACACCCGGTTAGGTTGGAAGATTTGGCACGTAACGACGGGCTGACACCTTCGGAGTTTGCAGCATGGTTTATCCCGGTATTCGATAAAGCGCAGGAAAACGCGCTAACCTTTGCTATTATTCAGTTTACAACATTCAGATATTAGCTTATGGCACAAGAAACAGACATAGGCAAAAGCTGGGAAGAAATCGTAAGAGCGTACGCAAAGGCAGAACGGGAATTAGGCGTAAAAGTGTATTGCGTACTTCGCATTTGCAAGAAAGTAAACGGCGAAGAAATTGTATTACACCGTTACGATATGCCCCGCGAAATTTTACAGCGTTGGCGGTGGGTTATAAATTGGCGTATGGCTAAATTAACGTGTGAAGACCCGCGAGCGCATCTCTATGAAACATTATCTTTTTACGATAAAACAAGCGGAGAAGCATACGGTTTTAATTCCGATTTATCAAGACTAACCGCATTAAAGGGGCGGATAACTTTGCAAGAGAATAGGATAAAAGACTACATCGAAGCAAATAAAGATAATTTATTCTTTGACGAAACCAACGACCCACAGTTAGTTAAGGTTCGGAAAAAGCTGGAACGTGCGAGAAAGAACGTAGCCAATGCAGAAGCGAGATTAAGAACAAAGGTAGAACAAAAAATAGCAGGGAAATGAAAGTAAACGGTAACGGCTTGGTAGAGATATACGGCGAAAAGACCCAAGAACGCGGTTTTTTCTGCATGAAGTTGTTAGCCTTCTTAAATACAGAAGCAGAACCGGGAACGGAAGCCTATGCGGAACTTTGGGAACAACGATTTAACGAAGCCAAGTTAGGGGCTTGCGCCTATCGGGACAAATGCCCGATTTACGCAAGAACCGCGAAGAAGGGAATACAACAAAATTTATTTGCACAGCTATGACCCCAAAGGAGTTTTACGACAAAGTTGTAGAGATGCGGAAGGCACAAAAAGAGTACTTCCGTTTCCGCGCACCTTCCGCGCTAAGCAAATCGAAGCAATTAGAAGCCGAAATAGACGCGGAAATAAAGCGGGTAGAACAACTTCTAAGCGAGAAGGAAAAAGCCCGGCAAACTTCGCTTTTCGGGGCTTTTGACGAAGATTTATTAAACCGTAGTAGTAACGATTAAAGGCTATTCGATGAAAAGTTACCAATTTGAGGAAATAACATTCTGGCTTTCGCTTATTGCGTGCTTGTTGGCTAACGAAGCAAAAATAGATTGGCTTACAAGAATACTTGTAGTAGTCAGCATTGTAAATTTTGCCAGCGCAATAGTGACGGCTTGGATTGATGTAAAACGTAAAAATAAAAATTAGCATTATGGTTAATGTAGAGATTGACGCGCGTATATTGGAAGATAAGAAATTCAATACGCAGGTAGAAAACATTATAACAGAAACAAGAGAAGCCCGCAGAAATGTACAGATAGGCGGGGCACAGTTAAAATCTTCCCCGGTTATCCGGTTGATGGACGAAGGCAACCTTTCGCTTTCCTTCATCCTTTCAGAGTTCCCGAAGATAGCCAACAAGGAAAGCCGACTACCACGCGGGCAACGCGATGTAGTAGCGAACATTGTTTTTGAAGCCGCCCGACGGGTTGTTTTCCTTAACCAGCAGGAACGCGCCCGGAAAGCAGCGGAAAAGGCTAACGAAAAAGCGGCGGGAAATGACATTTGAGGAAATGAAGGCAATAGCCAACAAGACCACTACCCGAAAAAAGTCCAGGCACATAGAAAGCCAAATACAACAAAGTTGCGTTAAGTGGTTCCGTTTGCAGTTCCCGGAAATTGGATTACTACTTTTTGCAGTACCCAACGGCGGAGCGCGGAACAAACGGGAAGCCGGGATATTGAAGGGCGAAGGTGTTACCGCCGGGGTAGCCGACATGATACTGTTAAAACCTTCGGGCGGCTTTGCTTCCCTTTGTATTGAGTTCAAGACCGAAGAAAAAGGCAGTACACAGCGCGAAACACAAAAGCAATGGCAGAAGGCAGCGGAAGCCGCCGGAAACAAGTATGTTATTTGCCGTTCTTTCGATGATTTCAGAAAGGAAGTAATAAGTTACTTATTCCCGAAAAAGTAGGGAGCGTGAAGTTTTGGCGAAGTATTTTAGGGTTTAGCGTATCACTTTAATACGCTAAACCTTTTATTTTTGCAGCAAAACCAAAACGAGGGCAATAACGGGGATTGTTCGCCGGGTCGCGTTACCGCCGTTGTTGGTTTGTTTATTCAGGCTTTACAAAAGCATCATATAGCTGATAGCAACGGCTAAGAGCCGAAGCGGGGCGCGGCGTAAAAGACCACGCCCTTTTTTATTAAAAACGATTTGATATGGCAAAGATTAAAAAGACAAAAATAGAAGACCTTATACCGGACGACTTGAATTTCAACAAGGGTACGCAGTTCGGGCAAAGCATGATAGAAAAAAGCCTGCGCACATTCGGCGCGGGGCGTTCAATCCTGCTCGACAAAAACAACAAGATTATAGCAGGAAACAAAACTACCGAAGGCTTTGCAAGTGCAGGCATGGAAGATGTTATTATAATAGAAACAACCGGAAACGAACTTGTAGCCGTAAAGCGCAACGATATAGACTTAGATACAAAGGAAGGGCGCGAACTTGCGTTAGCAGACAACGCGACAGCCGCCGCTAATCTTGATTGGGACGAAGAAGCCATAGCTAAGGCAAAAGAAGACTTCGGTATAGATAACGAAGCATGGGGCGTTCCGGTAGATTTTGGGGAAGACAGCGAAGGGGATGAAAATCCGGAAAAACAACTTAAACGCCTTAAAGACGACTTTATTTTGCCGCCGTTTTCTGTATTGAATACCCGTACCGCCGAATGGCAGGAACGCCGCCGGGCATGGCTGGAAATAGGCATAAAAAGCGACGAAGGTAGAAGCGAAGATTTGACTTTTGCAAAGACAGCGCAACCGCCAATATTTTACGATACCAAGAACGCATTACGCGAAACTTTAGGCAGAGAACCACAGACGGAAGAAGTGATAGCGGAAATTGAGCGTTTAGGGCTTAAAACAATGACTACTACAAGTATATTCGACCCGGTATTAACCGAACTTTCTTACCGTTGGTTCAACATTGAAGGCGGGCGGATATTAGACCCGTTCGCTGGGGGCAGCGTTCGCGGTATAGTAGCGGCAAAGTTGAACATGCCTTACGTCGGCAATGATTTAAGCGAAGCCCAAATTAGAGCCAACAAAGCAAACGCGGAAGAGGTGTTAGGCATAAGCTACCCATTCTTTCCCCAATGGACGGTAGGCGATAGTTCCCAGCTTGAAGACGTTCTTAGCACGAATGGGATAAGTGGCGATTTCGATATGATTTTCTCCTGCCCACCCTACGCGGATTTGGAAGTATATAGCAATGATCCGCGCGATATTTCAAACATGGACTATGCGCAATTCATTGAAGCGTACAAACGTATTATAAAACAATCCTGCTCCCGGTTGAAGAATAACCGTTTCGCGGTTTTTGTCGTCGGGGATATACGGGATAAGAAGGGCATTTACAGAAACTTTGTAAGCCACACAATAGAAGCGTTTACGGGGTGCGGTCTTCATTATTACAATTCCCTTATCCTTGTAAACCAAATAACCAGCCTTGCAATAAGGGTACGGCGGCAGTTTAACGGTACGCGCAAGGTAGGAAAGGTTCATCAAAACGTGTTAGTCTTCTGTAAAGGCAGCGTAGAAGAAACAATAGATAGTTTTGAAGAATTGCAGGTTAAAAAAGCGTTGGAAATATTCAACAAGAGCCGGGAAAATAGCAACCTGCATGATGATGTATTAGTATTCTACAAAGGCGACCCGAAAAACATTAAAGAAGATTTCGGGGAACTTCATATAAGCGACGAATTACCACAATAACAACGTAAGCCATGAACTCTAAAGAAGGTAACAATAATACGGCAAAGAAAGGCAGAAAGACCAAATACACGCCCAAAATAGTAGAGCGTATTTGTGAACTTGTAGCAAAGGACACTTACAGCGTCCCGGAACTTTGCCGCGCCGTTGGCATTGACGAAGCGACCTTCTACCGTTGGAAGAATGATAAAAGCGAGTTTTGCGAAGCATTAGAAAAGGCAGAAGATAAACGTTTAGCCTTCTTTGCCACAGAAGCAAAACGAAGCCTTTTAAAAAAGATACAAGGCTATACGGTGCAGGAAAAGCACATAGTAACCGTAGGAAGCGGAAAGTTCGATGTAAACGGGAAGGAAATACCGCGTATAAAGGAGCAAAAAACAGTAGATAAGCATTTCCAGCCGGACACAGCGGCGATAATATTCACGCTTACCAACGCAGAACCGGAACGCTGGCGCAACCGACAAAACGCGGAAGTTACCGGGAAGGACGGCAAAGACCTTATACCGCCCGCCCGTACATTGACGAAAGAAGAAGCTAAAGAACTATTTAAAAAGTTGGATAGTGAGTGCTAAAGGGATAAGGGATATAGACGTAATACGTACCTTTGTTTTGCAGGGAACGTTAAACTTTACGCGGTACTTCTTCAAGATTAGGCAGAAGCGAAAGTTTGTTATAGGCAAACATCATAGGGAAATAGCTGCCGCGCTTGATAAAGTGCTTTGTGGGGAAATTACGCGCCTTATCATAAACATTGCGCCGCGATACGGAAAGACCGAATTAGCGGTTAAGAACTTCATAGCGGAAGGGTTGGCTATAAACCCGAAGGCTAAGTTTATTCATCTTTCCTATTCCGACGACTTAGCCCGCGACAACTCGCGCGGCGTGCAGGATATTATAAACGAACCGGAATACAGACGCATTTTTCCGGCTACTATACCGACTTCCACCAATACAAAGAAGTGGTACACGACCGAGGGCGGCGGCTTGTATGCCGTTTCTTCCGCTGGGCAGGTTACGGGCTTCGGCGCGGGGTTGGTTGATGAAGAAGAAAACGACGAATTGGCAAAAGAAGTTGAAGAACTTGATGGGTTGAACGCTGACGGCTTCGGCGGCGCAATTATTATAGACGACCCCATAAAGCCGGACGACGCACGTAGCGCACAAGTTCGCGAGAAAGTAAACAACAAGTTTGAAACAACGATACGAAACCGCGTAAACAGCCGAAAGACCCCGATAATAATTATTATGCAAAGGTTGGACGAAGACGACCTTTGCGGTTATCTGCAACGCCTTGAACCGGACGAATGGACGGTATTAAGCCTTCCGGTAATAGAAACGGGCGAAGACGGAAAAGAACACGCGTTATGGGAGTTCAAGCATACACTACAAGAACTCTATAACCTTCGCGAGAAGAACGTTTACGTTTTTGATACCCAGTATATGCAGAACCCGACACCATTAACCGGGCTTATGTACGAACGCGAATTTAAGACCTACGAGGTACAGCCCGTTACCCGGAAGCGAAAGGTAAAAGCCTACATAGATACGGCAGATACGGGCGCGGACTTTCTTTGCTGTATTATCTACCTCGAAACGGAAATAGGAAACTTCATCATTGACGTGTACTATACGCAGGCTGCAATGGAAACAACCGAACCGGAAACAGCGCGCAGGCTTACCAAGTATAAGGTAGAAGAAGCCATAATAGAAAGCAACAATGGCGGGCGCGGCTTCTCCCGGAACGTTGAAGCGCAATGCCGCATATTAGGCAACCGGGAAACTTCCTTTACGTGGTTCCACCAATCAGAAAACAAGGAAGTGCGCATATTCAACCACTCGGCGGAAGTGCAGAACCTTACTTACTTCCCGAAAGGTTGGGAACATCTTTTCCCACAGTTCTATAAAGCGATAACCCAATACAAGAAGACCGGAAAGAACGCACACGACGACGCGCCGGACGCATTGACGGGAACGATAGAGAAACGCGGAAGCCAACCCCAAAAACTTAATAGAATATTTCGATAACTTAAATATTTACAGCTATGACAATAGAAGAACTATTACAAAGCGAAGACATTAGCAAAGTCGTTAGTGAATTGAGAAACGGACGTTTGAGTGTAGAACCGAACACAAAGGAACACGCCGCGCAGTACGACCCGAAGCTGCACGATATAAATGACACGCAAAAGCGACCGGACAAACTTGTAGTAATTGATAAGGACAGCGACGAATACGGCGAAGTCAAAAACGTGAACCCGAACGTAGAACAGACTACGGAACAAGGGTTCAGAATAGAACCCGTAGCGCGTATAGCATTAGCTATTCAAAAGTTGATAGTAAAACGCGCCGTAGCTTTCACATTCGGCAACCCGGTTACTTATGGAAGTAACCCGGAAGGGGAAGACGAAAAAGCTCTTTTGAAGGCTATAAACCGAGCCTTCCACGACGTTAAGGAAAAGACACTTAACAGACGGATAGCGCGAAGCCTTTACAGCATGACAGAAGTAGCCGAACTTTGGTATCCGGTAGAAGTGCCTGAACACGAAACCTACGGCTTCAAAACTACGAAAAAATTTAAGGTAGCCATATTCAGCCCGATGTTTGGCGATAGGCTTTACCCCTACTTTGACGACACGCGCGATATGGTTGCGTTTAGTCGCCAATTTACGCGCAAAGACCGGGATATGATTACACGTACCTACTTTGAAACCTATACGAAAGACAAACATTATTTATGGTGTTGCGACGGTTTGGACGGGGAAGTAGCGGGTAAAAATTGGACTCTGGTAGAAGGCTTCCCGAAAGAATTAACAATAGGAAAGATACCCGTTATTTATGCCTGCCAGCCACAAGTAGAATGGGAAGACGTTCAAAGCCTTATAGACCGATTGGAAAAGCTGCTTTCCAACTTCGCCGACACGAACGACTACCACGCCAGCCCTAAGATTTTCGTACAAGGAAAGGTTATAGGATTTGCCCGGAAAGGGGAAGCCGGGGCTATCATTGAAGGGGAAAACGGGGCTACCGCGCAATATTTGGCATGGCAAAACGCGCCCGAAAGTGTTAAGCTGGAAATAGAAACGCTCCTGCGCATGATTTACACCATTACGCAAACGCCCGACATTTCGTTTGATACCGTCAAAGGAATAGGTGCTATTTCCGGCGTAGCCTTACAACTCCTTTTCATGGACGCACATTTAAAGGTGCAGGATAAAAGCGAAATATTTTCAGACTATTTGCAGCGAAGGGTAAACGTACTAAAAGCCTTCTTCAAACAAGCGCATTTGGAATGGTCTAAGGCTTGCGACAATCTAATAATAGAACCCGAAATAGTACCTTACATCATCGAAGACGAACTTAGTAAGATAAACATTCTTACATCAGCAAACGGAAACAAGCAGATTGCAAGCCGACGCGCCACTATTCAGCGTTTGGGATGGGCGGATAACGTGGACGAAGAAGAAAAGGCTATAATTAACGAAGAAGATCGGGAAAATAGCTATTATCAGAACGAACCGACTATTTAGCTTTAACTACGTATTAAAATAATACGCTTTTCTTTGATTTGTGCGCGTTTCTACCTTTCGGACATACAAACTAACGCAAAAGGAAAGAAACGCGCTTAAACGCGATTTTTCAAGAAAATAACTATGGCAAAAGAAAACCAGCTTATAATACAGCTTCGTGGATTTGACGCGAAACACTACATAAGAACCGAACGCTACGCAAAGCAAGTAGCCAAGCTATACCAAACGGCGGCGGATGAATTTGCCAGCCTTGCGGGAAAGATTAACCTTCCGGCTGGTGGAACGTTTAACTTTGACGACTTCCCGAAAGCCAAGAAGCAGGCGCGCGGCATTGTTACCCGACTTGCTGGAAAGATTGAAGCCGTAGTTACTTCCGGGCAACGCTCCGAATGGCTGGCAGCATGTCAGAAGAACGACGCTTTTTTAGCTTCCATACTTCGGACTTCCAAACTAACCAAAGAAGAAGCCGAACGTTACCAAGCGCGTAACCTTGAAGCCCTTAGTGCATTTCAGAAACGTAAAGAAAACGGTTTGAACCTTAGCCAAAGGGTTTGGAAGTATGCCGAAGAATTAAAAGACGCTATGGAATTGGGCATAGACGTAGGATTAGGGGAAGGAAAAAGCGCACAGCAATTAAGCCGTGATTTACGACAATACTTGAATGAACCCGACCGACTTTATAGGCGAGTACGCGATAAAGGCGGCAACCTGCGACTAAGTAAGGCGGCAAAGATGTACCACCCCGGACAAGGTGTTTACCGTTCTTCAGCAAAGAACGCCCAGCGATTGACACGCACCGAAATAAACATGGCGTACCGGGAAAGCGAATACTTACGATGGCAACAGCTTGATTTTATTGTGGGTATTCGTGTAATGCTTAGCAACAACCACACTATAAAGAACTCCAAAGGCGAACCCGTTCCGTTTGTGGACATTTGCGACACGTTGGCAGGGGATTACCCGAAAACATTCAAATTCGTAGGGTGGCATCCACAATGCCGCTGTTTCGCCGTTCCCATCATGGCGGATTACGACGAATACAACAAGAACCGGGCTAATAGGCTAAAAGCGATTGTTAAAGGCGCACAGTATAAAAGCCTTCCTTCACGACGGACAGTTAAGGACGTACCTAAAGCCTTTCGGGATTACATCAGCAGCATTGAAGAACGTGCGAAGGGCTGGAAGTCTATGCCTTATTATATTCGCGATAACTTCAACGGCGGAAAGATTAGCGGCGGGTTGAAGACTGGGATAGCAAGTAAAGCAATGAATACCGTAGAACCATGTACGGATTTCGACAGCGATATAGCTTATTACAAGCGTTGGGCGTATTCCTTTGGTTTGGATGTTTCCTCTTTAGACACTTTGCGCAATTCCGGTAACAGAGCCGCATTAACCGGAGAAATAGATAAAGTGGATAACGTTCTACTTCAACGAAAGCGTGAATGGCTTAGGGCTATAAGCGACCTACGGGATTTTATAGATAAAGACATGAAAGGCTTTGCCGATCTGCAAAAGGAATACACAAATATTATAAATGCTAACGAAGTACATACTTCAAACTATTACGGCGATTGCATCCCAAAGCTACAACAAGCATTATCCAAAGCTAAGACAGATTTACAGAAGGCTAAAGCGGAAGTAGCCAAAGGCGGAGATAACCCGCATCCGGCATTAAGAACCGCCTACACTTCGGATGTACAAGTAGATGAAACCTTTGCAAAGATAAACAAGGAACTTACCGAAAAATGGTTTGAGAACGGAGATTTAAAACTAACTCCAACGAGAAGAACGGGGGTAAACGGTTTTACGTACATGGACGGGCGTTTATCATTAACGCCGGATAGATTAGCCGGGGTAAAATCTGCATTAGCCAAGATAGCTACAAGACATTCGGCAGACATAACAAAAGGAGAAGCAGACGCTATGGCTACCTTTTGGCATGAGATTACACATAATAGGAACAAACCGGGAAATATGTATCTTACCGATACGCAACGGCGTTATATGGAATTGGCAAACGAATTTGTATCACGTAAGACCCTACCGGAGTTTTACAAGAAATTAGGATGTTCCAAAACACCTTATCCCGAATTTATTACGAACCGTAATTCTACCGGATATAATACAATGGTTAATAATTACGATTGGGTTATAAGTAACTTCGGGCTTGACGCTAATAAAGTATTAGCTACGGTAAAAAGAAATCTATATAACGAAGTTTATTCCGACCAATTAACCGGATTGAAACAAGGTTTGTTAGATGGTGGGTTAAAACGCTTAGACGGTAAGAAGGTTAGTAAATCAGACTTAAACAATATATTAAAATGCTGTTGCTGCGGACGGGAAACGCTTGAAAATTGGCTAAAGCAAAACGGATATATGAACTAAGGGGCTATTACCCCTTAGTCTATAATATAGCCTTTCTTCATAGCCTTACCGTTTTCTTCATCCCGTTCCTTTTCCAATTTGACAGCATAAGAAGCCGCCGCCGCTTCTAATTGCTTATCGCCAATTTTATAAGCAAGGTATTCAATATCACGTGCTTTATTTATTGGATGACATGTTTTTTTATAATATTCCACGCGATCACTATCTTTAATACTTATCCCGGTTATTTCTTCAATAATAGCCGGATAGTCGGAAAAATCAAATACGGTTTTGTTTTTTAGTTCTTTTGTTTTCATAACAACGTGTTTTAATTCAGTTCTTCGGATGGTTGGGGCGTTCCGGGAACAGACGGATAAAAGGAAGAAACTAATTCATCAAGTTTGCCTATTTCCTTATACAGTTTGCGGGTATAGTACCAGCGAGTAAGAAAACAAGCCTTATTAACTTTATCAGTCAGTTTTTCTATATAAGCCAATTGAATGGAAACTACTTGCTTTTTAATACTATCGGTAACTATATTACATGCTTCCCCAAATTCGGAAGCAGCTTTAGCCATATCACTAAAAGCATTAACAAAACCGTTAGCCAATTCTTCTACGTTCATATTTTCATCCATACCTTTTAAAAGAGTTATAAAATAGTTCTACAAATTGTTCCGGCGTATTGATTTCACATTTTTGAAACCTTACCGCCTTAATATACTCCGGCTTCGACAAAGAGATATTAACGCCGGGTTTTTCTTCTTTCCATTCCATACCTACCCTAAAGCCGTAACCGTCAAAACTACCAGATACCCGGTAAACCTTACCGCCTTCCAACCATTCCAAAGAGAAAGCCCCGTTCTGCGGGTTCATAGAAATACTGTTAAGTGGTTGCTTCTTAATTACACGCAGAAAATCGCCTTTAAATATCTGCCAGCGACAACGGTTGTACGCTTCATCAAGACGAAGCCCGCCCCATTCGATATTTACGCGCCCGGCTTCCACATCTGCATTATTTATCCAATTATCAGCAACCAAACGTTCAGACCAGCCGTTAGCGTTTAAATATTGCTTCTTTTCAGCGTTGGAAGTTGCAGTAGGTGTTATTATATGCTTCATCCTTGACTATATTTAGTTTCTACTTCTACATGAGAAATACGCGTATCTATAACCTTCCCCGTTTCAGATACATACGGTTGTACCTCTACGCAACCTTTGAAGATTACGGACGTACAGAACTTGGCGGCAAATTCTTTCAGTTGCGCCGTTATAGCAAGTTCTAAATTAGCCTTAGCACTAAAGAAGGCTTCTTCCGGTGTGATTTGTTTCTCTTCCATACAAATAACTATTTATCAGTCACAAAAGTAAACCTTAGTTTCGAGATAACCAAAATTGAAGACCAAAGGCAGGGGCACAAAAAAGGGACAATAGCAGCCATGCAATAGCAGGCGTTACCGTCCCAAATGGTACGACCATAACCAAACGTTACCAAGAATTACCAACCGGAAAAAGCAATAGCAAAAATTACTCAAACGTATTACTTTAATTCGCCTTCTTCTTTTTTCGATGAATTACTATCTTCCTCAAGCCAACGCGTTCGACGTTCAAGCCCGGAAATTTTCAACCGTTGTATAGCAGTATTAACATAGATACGGGTTAGTTCTTCGGCTTTTTCTTTCCTTTTAGCTCTGTTCCGCCTTGCGCTTGCTATACGAGCCGTAAGAACAATGAAAAGAGCCAGCACAAAGCACACAAGCAAAACAAAGCCCAAAATAGCTTCTACTTCCATTATTCCGCGCCTATTACTTCTACAATACTTTCAACTTCAACCCATTTGTTATGGTCTTTACTTGAAAGGTCAAACGATACGCTTAATGTACATTGCCCGGATTTCTTAGGAGAATACGAGATAGTAAAAGGCTGGGTGGTAGAAACGCCGATTACTTCATTTCCAACGTTGGGGGTGTTTAAGTAGTAGGTAACTTTTTCAACAGAACCGTTTATAATTTTCATTAATTCAGTGTCAGACAAACAGAACGGCGCAAAATTCACAGAATACGTGCGCCCAACATAAACGCTATTCAGTTGTTCAATACTCCCAACTTCACTAAAAAAGGCAGAAGCCCGGACGGTTGTAGAAAGGTAGTTTGGTTCTTCTTCGGGTTCATTGTTTGAGTTTGAACAACCGGAAAGCAACAAACCCGGAAGTAGTAGGAAGGAAAGTAATAACTTCTTCATTTTATTTGCTAACTTTGCACCCACCGCCCGAAGCAGATATTACACTTTACTACATAAAGAAAGCGCGGACTATATAGGTTTACATATTTGAGGCATCGCCAAACGCCCAACGAAAATAAACCGTATAGCCGCGCTTAGCCGATATATCAAGCATAGATATACGACACCAGCGCGTTAAAAGGCTCTTTTCGTTATTTGTTAATTTGGCGATTTTCAAATATAAAGACCTAACGCTTTCCATTCATTACCGGATTTCTCCCCGATAACAAGCGCAAAGTTATCAAATAATTAGCACATTGCAAACAAAAAATATACAATTAGCCAAAACAACCGAAAACAACCGGGCGGTTGATTTTTCAACCGGAACAACCGAAGGGTTGAAAAAACAAGCGAAAACAACCGAAAACAACATTGATATGATATGTAATGATA
>CAOMHR010000002.1 GCA_948482865.1 Christensenellaceae bacterium | reverse complement strand
CTATGCGCACCACGCAGGAAAAAATAGAAAAATACAACCTTGATATGAAACTTATCGACTGCGAGTTCGCGTTCGACGGAAGCAAGGTCATATTCTTCTATTCCGCGCCCACAAGGGTAGATTTCAGGGAACTTGTAAAAGACCTTTCGTCCACCTTTAAAATGCGCATAGAATTAAGACAGATAGGCATCCGCGACGAAATTAAAATGATAGGCGGGCTTGCCCCCTGCGGCAGGGAATGCTGTTGCGCCACCTGCCTGCCCGACTTTAATAAGGTCACAATAAAAATGGCGAAAACGCAGGGGCTTTCGCTTAACCCCGGCAAAATTTCGGGGCTGTGCGGCAGGCTGATGTGTTGCCTTGAATACGAAAACGACTACTATGTCGAAGCGGGCAAGCAGGTACCCAAAATTGGCAGTGAAGTGGGCACGCCCGACGGCAAGGGTACGGTGGTAAACGTAAATATGCTTAAAATGCAGGCAAGGGTGAAGATTGAAGATAAAAAGAACGATATGTTCACTTACCATGATTACCCCGTTGAACAGCTCAAATTCAAACGCGGTTGCAAGTGCGGCGATAAACAGCGTGAAGAAGCCGTTCCCGAAGAATTGAAAGATTTGCAGGACTGACAAAAAGTTTTTACGGCAACTCCCTTTACAATTCAAAAAAATTGTGATATAATTTTTGCATATTTACGGACATTCCGTAATAAACGTATTAAAAAATATTGGAGGAATAAAAATGGCACATTCGATTACTTCCGAATGCGTAAGCTGCGGCGCATGCGCAGGCACCTGCCCTGTTGAAGCTATTTCAGAGGGAGCTGAAACTTACGTTGTAGATCCCGACGTTTGCATCGATTGCGGCGCTTGCGAAGACGTTTGCCCCACCGGCGCTATTCACGCAGACTAATAAGCGTACCGCTTAACCGCGCGTTTTTAATACGTCAGTGAAGCAAGGCGTTTTACAAAACAAACATTAATAAAATATCCGCCCGCAAACAGCGGGCGGATATTTTTTGTGGATAGATATGAAAACAAATGTCAAGTAAATGTATTTTCAGTTGCACTGCGTTGCACCCAGATTATTTGTCATACAGAGCTTGCCGAAGAATTGGGTTTAAAAAATGTCATTCTGAGCGGAATGCCCGAGTAACAGAACATAATTATCAGTCTGCCTGATTTATATGTCATTCTGAGCGGAGCTTAGCGGAGCCGAAGATTCCCCCAACCAATGTGTCATTCTGAGCGCAGTCGAAGAATCTCATTGGCTACTGTTTTCACGGGGGACCGTTCGGCTACGCTCACGGTGACAATGGTGACACTTGGTTTGTACTGTATATATCCAAGACCATTCGATTTGCTTTGCGCCATATTAATATTCTTTTAAATTGAGTTGCGCAAACCGTCGCTCCGCTCGGGCAGGGTGACAGGAAAATACGGTAATAAAGAAGTTCTCTGATAACATTGCAATTGTTAAAGTGTCATTCTGAGCGTAGCCGAAGAATCCCCCGACTTGTCCGCTTACCAAATGAGACCCTTCGACTCTCTCAGGGTGACAATGGGTGGGGTGCTTGTTGCGCGATACAGGCTTCCTTGGATTCTGCCCTTTGTAAGTTTTGTGCAATTTCGCGGCGTTTTTGCGCTTTGTGATTTGTGAGATAATTTGAGATAATTTGTTTCGCCGCTACATATGCACGGGTTAAGGGCGGGCAAAAATTCATTCTTCTTCATAACGGGATTTGGCGTATTTCTATATGATAGCCGTGAAATACAAGCGTGGACCACGTTATTATGCCCGTCTTTACCTTACGGAAAAGCCTGTCCAAGGAAGGCTGTATCGCGCTCCTTGCGTTTAGCTGTTCAGCGCTTTCGCCGTTTCGTGATAGTCCTTTTGCAAACGGTCGAAAATTTTAATTGCCAGCCTGTTCATATCTTTTATCGTGTCAATCTGTTCACGGTAATTTTTGCCGAACTCTTTAATCAGTTCAGAGTGCCGCGCCAAATCCGCCGCCGTTTTTGCGGGCGTAATAAGCACTTGTTCAACTTCGCTTATGTCTTCCCTTATTATTATGCCGCGGTTTAACAAGTCGTTTAAGTCGTCGCTTAAATTTTTTATTTCGTTGTTTACTTTCTGTACGCTTACCAGGTTTTCAAGATTGTACTTCATAATGTTTTTCCTATTAAAAAAATAAAGTGTGCCCCAAATGAAGCACACTAGAATCGCGTTCGTTTGGAGTGTCAAGTTCCAACGAAAACCTATAAAGCAGAGCGCATATGGTATAAACGCTGATTCCCAAAATGAGAATAGCATATACGCCCTAATTTATTATTCAGTTGGAACTTGACGCTATCACTATAACATAGCAATTTGAAAAACACAAATATTTTTTATAAAAATTTAAGCAAAAACAAAAAAAGACAAAATTCGACATAAAAAAATAAGGTGCGCTTAAAAAAGCGCACCAGATTCACACTTCCTTGATGCCAATCAAAACCAGTAATACTGTATATTAAAGGAAAGAAGCGCAAATCTCTTATAGGACACTCCTTTAAAAATACAATATTGTTTACTTTTGATTGGCAAATACACTATAACATAGCAAAATAAAAAATACAATTATTTTTTTAAAGTTTCAAGCAAAAGCAAAAAATAAGGTGCGCCTAAAAAAGCGCACCCGCAATGCACTATTGACAATACAACCTACGATTTTTCACGCAAGGATAAAGTGCATATACGCATTATATATTGCCGTAATAAAAAACGTCAAATTCGTTACGGGACTGATAAATAAAATATCCGTTGCAATAAACTAAAACGTTTACGTCAAGCGGAAATTCGTTCCGTCCCTTTAAATAGTAATTCGCGTGATATTCGTTATCGATAATTTCCAAATTCTGCAAATTGTTTATGTCGCAAATATCCGAACCCGCAAACCCGTTTATAACGTCTGTCATTTCGCGCAACGTTTTAGCAAACGGCCAGTCTGTTTTATACGCAGGATATCCCTTTAACTGCGGAACTATTATAAATATTTCTTCGCCGTCCTTTTCGCCCAAAACGTAAATCGGATAGTGCGGGGTATTTTGCTCGGTAAGGCAACTGCCCGAAGTTCCGAAACACACTGCCCGAACGCTGTCCAACCCAAACTGTTTTACCGCTATTTCCCGCGCGTCCGCCTTACTGTTTTCGCGCGGCATGGTCATTGGCAGAACGGCAAAAATAATTATTGCCGCCAGCGTTGCCAAAAGTATAAGTCCGCCTGCGGTGACGGAAACAGATATAATAATTTTTTTCTTCTTAGTCATAATCGCCTTTTTTATAATTATATCACTTATCAGCCGTATGTCAATACGCTGTTTCAAAACGGTTTGCCCGACAGGGTTTCTTTTTTTGTCACCCTTAGTATCTTTACTTTGCCAATGATTTTCTTTGTCGCCCTGCCCGAGCGGAGCGACGGTTTACGCACCTTAATTTAAAAGAATACTAATATGGCGCAAAGCAACGCCGAAGGGTCTTGGATATATACAGTACAAACAAAATGTCACCCTGAGCATAGTCGAAGGGTCTCACGGTTAGACGGCAGAGCAGAAGAGATTCTTCAGCTGCGCTATGCTACGCTCAGAATGACACATAAATCAGGCAGACTGTAATTATGTTGTGTTACTCGGGTGCTCCGCTCAGAATGACACTTTAAAAATTGCAATGTTATCAGAGAACTTCTTTATTACCGTATTTTCCTGTCACCCTGAGCATAGTCGAAGGGTCTCACGGTTAGACGGCAGAGCAGAAGAGATTCTTCGGCTGCGCTTTGCTCCGCTCAGAATGACATATAAATCAGGCAGACTGATAATTATGTTGTGTTACTCGGGTGCTCCGCTCAGAATGACATCTTTGGCGGGGGGATTCTTCGGCTGCGCTCAGATTGACACATTAATGACAGGTTCAGAATGACAAAGAAAGCAGGCAGAATTATAACTGCGCCGTGCTGCTCGGGCGTACCG
Organism: Christensenellaceae bacterium; assembly: GCA_948482865.1. Taxonomy (GTDB): domain Bacteria; phylum Bacillota; class Clostridia; order Christensenellales; family Borkfalkiaceae; genus Coproplasma. The sequence goes on along the minus strand of CAOMHR010000002.1, from coordinate 36,050 downwards.
CTTTACCGCCGCCAAGGTCGGAGTTTTCCGCTTGACCGCAAATTTTTAATAAGGTATAATTTAATTTATGGATATCCTTAAACAGGGCGAAGTTTTAGAAGAGTTTTTCGAAGACAAAAAAATAATACAGAACACAGAGCTTTACAGGTTCACGTCGGACAGTATTCTGCTTTCGAAATTTGCGCGCGCGAAGGCGGGCGACGTCGCGGCGGATTTCTGTTCGGGCAGCGGGGTCGTGGGCTTCCACTTCCTTTGTCTAAACCCTAAAATTTCAAGCCTGACTTTGTTTGAAATGCAGCCCGCCCTTGCGGATATGTCCCGCCGAAGCGCAGAGCTAAACGGTTTTGCGTGCGAAGTGGTCAACTGCCGTTTGCAGGATATTCCCAAAAGTTTTGACGATAAATTTTCACTCATACTCTGCAATCCCCCGTACGAGCGGGCGGGTTTTGAAAACGCCAGTTACGAAAAAGCGGTCTGCCGCAAAGAGATTACGCTGACCCTGCCAGAGATTGCGGAAGCGGCTTTCCGCAAACTGAAATTCGGCGGCAGGCTTGCCATAATAAACCGCGCGGACAGAACGGCGGAACTTATATATACGTTAAAGGCGAAAAATCTCGAAGTCAAGCGTATGCAATTCGTTGCGGGCAAACAGGGCGCAACGCCCTATCTCATTATGGTTGAAGCGGTCAAGGGCGGTAAACCTTCAACCGAAATTTTAAATACCGTTATTAATTAAAAAGGGGATTGACTATGGTATATCTGGTGGCTACGCCGATAGGCAATATGCAGGACATAACTTTCCGCGCGGTGGAAACGTTGCGCGGCGTTGATGAAATTTTTTGCGAAGACACCCGCCATTCGCTTAAACTTTTAAACGCGTACGGAATAAAAAAGCCGCTGCATTCCTGCCATAAATTCAACGAGCGCGGCGCGGCGGAAAGGATTATCGCGGCGGCGCAGGCAGGTAAAAACATAGCCGTAATTTCGGACGCGGGTATGCCCGTAATATCCGACCCCGGCAACATACTGTGCGCCGAACTTAAAAAAGCGGAAATTCAGTACACCGTAGTCCCGGGCGCGAACGCGTTTTTGTCCGCGCTTATACTTTCGGCATTGCCCGCGGATAGGTTTGCGTTCATAGGCTTTTTGCCTGACAAGGCGGGCGAAAAAAAGGCGGTTTTGGAAAAGTATAAAAACCTTGAAATGACCCTTTGTTTTCACGTTGCCCCGCAGGACGTTGACCGCGACATATCCGCAATGTATTCCGTTTTCGGCGAGCGCAAAGCCTGCGCCGTGCGCGAAATTACCAAACTGCACGAACAGGCAATTCCCTTCAATCTGTCGCAGGGTTTGGCGGGCGAAAAGCGCGGCGAATACGTGCTTATAGTGGAAGGCGCGGCTGCGGCGGAAAACCCGCTTTGTTCGCTTACGGAAAAGGAACATATAGCCAGTTATATGGCGCAGGGAATGGACAAAAAGGACGCGGTAAAACAAGCCGCAAAAGACAGGGGAATTTCCAAATCGGAAATGTATAGGTTTTCAATAGAGTTATGAAAAAGAAAATAAATATAAAATTAATTTTAATAATGCTTTTGTTTGCGGCGGCTCTGGTTATCGCGCTGTTGCCGTCCTTTAAAAGCGCCGCGCGGGCAGATTCCGAGTCGCCCGTGGATTATATTTACGACAACGGCAGTATGCAGATAGACGTGGACGAAAATAAGGTTCTGCACATAAAGGAAAATTTAAATATCGGGTTTATGCGCAATCAGAATTATTTCGAAAGGCGGGTTGCGGGCAAAACCGAATCGGTAAAAAACGTAAACGGCAGGGCGAAAAAGGGCAGAAGTTTTTTGGCGGAAATAACGGTAATCGGCGCGAAGATAGACGGCGTTGAAAGCCGCTGTTCGGTCAACCGCAACGGCTCTAACAACTACATACGGCTCGATAATGAAAGCTCTTTTAAAAAATGGAGTAAAGAAAACCGCGCCGTTTACAATATAGAAATCGAATATATCTGCGACCTTTCGCAGGACGAAGACGGCAAAAACGCGCTCGGGTTTTATTTTTTCGAAGAAGTTGAAAACGCCTGGTTTATCTATAAAGACAGACTGTCCGAATTAAGCGTTACCGTAAATATGCCCAAGGAGTTCGACGGGGACGGGGTTTCCGTGATTTCGGGCAGCGGAAATATAAGCGAAAAAAGCGGACTTACCGTCAACGGCAAAACCATAAAATTTTCGGCGGAGTACGAAAATATAGATAAGTGCAGGCTGACCGCGCTTTTGCCCGACGGCTATTTTATAACCCAACCCCGCTACTTTGATATTTACTGGTATTTCGTAGGCGCGGTGGGCGCGCTCGCTCTGGCGGGGGCGGTAATCACCTTTATTTTCAGGCAGCGCAGACCGGTCGCGCCCGCAGAAATCGCCCCGCCCATACTGAACACAATGCAGTTTTCCGCGCACTGGCACGGCATAGCAAGGCGCAAAGATTTGTGTACCCTGCTTTTGCAGTGGGCGCGTAACGGCTGTATCAGGATAAAAAAAGACGGCAAAAAAGACGTAATAATTACTAAACTGAAAAACCTGCCCGAAAGTTCGTCTTTGGGTGAAAAAGGGTATTTCAATGCGCTGTTCGAAGACGGAAAAGTTTATTCGTCAAGGGATATCCGCGGTTCGGCGGGGCGCGGGCGCAGGCACAGGATAATGTACGCCACGGGCAAACTCATAGAAGAAATAGGCGAACCCGTGACTTACGCGCGCGGCGTTCTCGGCGGCAGGATTGCGGTGATGTTCCTTTCCCTGCTTGCGCCCATCATATGCTTTTTGTACTGCATAATAATTGCAGACGACTATTTTTTTATGGTCGCGTGCGTGTTTATGGTTGCGATTGTTTCGGCTACTTTTTTCGGTGTATACAGACTTCTGAACATGTTGCGGGTCAAGCGGCGGGCGTACTCGCTGGTTTACGGGGGCGTACTGCTTTTGGCGACGCTCGTCTTTATTCCCGCCGCCATACTGACGGTAATTATGCTTAACACGCAGTATATGATTTTGTACGACTATATATATCTGCTGTTTATTTCGCTCGTCTGGATAGCCGTCAGCCTTTACGTGCTGCCGCGGTTTATTGCAAAGCGTGCGGAAGAGTCGCAGCGGCTTTACGGCAGAATGATGGGCTTTAAAAACTTTTTGCGCCTTGCCGAAGTAAAAGAAATAGAAACTATGATTGACAAAGACCCCGATTACTATCTGGACGTGCTGCCCTATTGTATGATTATGGGACTTTCGCGCAAGCTGGACAAAAAGACGGAATTTTTGCAGGCGCCCGACTGGGCGGAAGGGTTTGATGCTAAGTGTTTTGCCGCAAGCCTTTTCGGAACGGTCAAACGCTCGGTAGTGACCCGCAAAAGAAAAACGCAGGATTAATTATGGAAAAGAAGAAAGGACTTTTAAGGCGGTTCGTCCGCTATTATAAACCGCACGCAAAACTGTTTGCGCTGGATATGTGCTGCGCTTTTATAATTTCGGTGTTCAACCTTGCATATCCCTTTATCACCAAGCAGATTATAAACGAGTACGTGCCCAACAACATGCTGTATACGCTGCTTGCGGGCGCGGGCGCGTTGCTTGCGCTGTACGCAATAAAGGCGGGGCTGAATTACTTTTTGCAGTACTGGGGTCACGTGGTCGGCGTGAGAATGCAGGCGGATATGCGCAGCGAACTTTTCAATCATCTGCAAAAGCTGCCCTTTTCGTACTTTGACGACAACAAGACGGGCGTTATTATGAGCCGTATGACAAACGACCTGTTTGAAATTTCAGAGCTTGCGCACCACGGGCCCGAAGACTTCTTTCTCTCGCTGATAACGATAGTCGGCGCGTTCGTTCTGCTGTCGTTCATCAACGTATATCTTGCGCTTATCGTGTTTGCGTGCATACCTGTTATCGTCATTTTTGCCGTGCTTATGAGAAAGCGTATGCACAGGGTATACCGTCGGGTGCGAGTTGTGCAGGGCGAAATTAACGCCGATATAGAGAGCGCGGTTTCGGGCGTGCGGGTGTCGCGCGCGTACACCGCCGCCGACCACGAGCGCGAAAAGTTTGAAAAGGGCAACGCGGATTACGTTTCAGCAAAAAGCAAGCAGTACAAGGTAATGGGCGAGTTTCATTCGTTGATGAACTTCTTTATGGACTTTCTCTACTTTGCCGTCCTGCTTGCGGGCGGGCTGTTCTTCTACTACGGCAAAATCGACACGGGCGAATTTTTCGCGTTCGTGCTGTATATCACCGTGTTAATCAGTCCCGTGCGCACCCTATCCGCCATTTACGACCAGATGCAGGAAGGAATCACCGGTTTTAAACGGTTTTGCGAAATTATGGATATCCCGCCCGAAGAAGAGTGTGAAGACGCGTTAAAGCCCGAAAAACTGCGCGGCGAAATAGAGTTTGAAAAGGTTACTTTCGGCTACAAAAAAGAAGACGGCGCGGCAAAGGTCATTCAGGACTTTTCAATGAAAATCCCCGCCGGCAAAACCATTGCGCTGGTAGGGCTTTCGGGTGGCGGCAAGACCACTATATGCCACCTTATCCCCCGCTTTTACGAGATTGACAAAGGCGTGATAAGCGTTGACGGCTACGACATCCGCACGCTGGACAGGCAGACTCTGCGCAAAAATATAGGCATTGTGCAGCAGGACGTTTTTCTTTTCAACGGCACCATACGCGAAAATATCGCGTTCGGAAATTTCGGGGCGACGGACGCGGAGATTGCGGAAGCGGCTAAAAAGGCGAACATACACGACTATATTCAAAGCCTGCCCGAAGGCTATAATACGACCACGGGCGAGCGTGGCGTAAAACTTTCGGGCGGACAAAAACAGCGCATTGCCATAGCCCGCGCCTTTCTGAAAAATCCGCCCGTACTCATTTTGGATGAAGCGACTTCGGCGCTGGATAACGCGACGGAGATGCTTATACAGGGCGCGCTTGCAAAACTTGCCGAAGGCAGAACCACCCTTGTTGTCGCGCACAGACTTTCCACCGTAAAAAATGCGGATGAGATTATTGTGGTTACGCAGGACGGCATAACCGAGCGCGGCACGCATGAAGAACTTATGCGCCGCAACGGGCTTTACAGGGAATTGTACGAATACCAGTTTAAAAATTTGTAAGGAGTAAAAGCAAATGCTTATTGCGGGTATAATTATTGCGGCAATTGTTATACTTGCCGTTATCGGTTTAGCCGTAAAAATCAGCGGCGGTAAAACCAAACGGAAGGGCATATTTTATGACCACGGCAAGGAAATAAAGCGCAAAGGGGAAATAGGCGAAAATATTGTGGCGCGTATTCTTGGCAATACCGTTGCCGGAGAACAATATGTTATAAATAATATAACATTTGCGGACAGCCGCGGACGCTCCTGTCAGATTGACCATATTTATATAAACAGGCACGGCATATGGGTGGTAGAAACCAAAAATTATTCGGGGCGGATTTACGGTTGTGACGGGTGGCGCGAATGGACGCAGATTCTCGCTTCCGGACGCGAAAGGCATAAACTCTACAATCCCGTCAAGCAGAACGCCACGCACATATATATGCTTTCAAAACAATTGAGGGAACGAAACGTTTTTCAAAATCTCGTAGTCTTTTTGGCGGATGCAGATATCGCAAACGTACGGTCTTCCCGCGTGTGCGGCATCGGCGACCTGAAGCAAAGAATTAACAGTGATACGGGTACGTTTTTATCGCCCGTGCAAATGGAAAAATATTATAAAAGGCTGTTAGCTCTGAAAGAGAACAGCGCGATAAGCGAAACCGAGCATATCAGAAACATTGAAGTTTTGCAAAACAGTATCCGTCTGGGCATATGCCCGCGTTGCGGGGCGGATCTGGTTTTGCGTAACGGAAACAACGGTAAGTTTTACGGCTGTGCAAAATATCCCAAATGCAACTTCACAAAAAATCTTTAATTCCGTAAATTTACAAACGAAAGCCGACGGTGGGAGCACTCCCGCCGTCGGCGAATTTTGGTAAGCAATATATCAATCTTTTTTAAGCAGGTCTATTACGGCTTGCTTTTTATATTTCGGCAGGGCGCGGAAAAGTTCCAATAGTTTTACTTCTTCGCAGCTCAATAAAACGCCGTCTTCGTCGTCCGCGAAAAATTGCGCCAACGTTATGCCGAACGCGTTGCAAATCATTTCAAGTATTTCAAGTTTGGGCGGCGTGCCGCGCGTATATACCGCGGACAGCGTGGAATAAGTAAGCATCGCTTCTTCCGCCAGCCTGTATTTTGTCCAGTGCCGTTCAAGCCTTAATTCTTCGATTCTGTCTATAACTTCCATACATTAATCATATGGCATTTTTACGTTATATTTATAACATAAAAACGTAAAAAAATGCTTGACAATATAACGTATTTACGTTATATTGTTTACGTAAATACGCTATGCGCGTGATACAGCCTTCCTTGGGTCCCGCAATGGCGGCAGTACATAAATTTGTCTTGTAACCGTTCTCATTTTTTTCTGACTAATTAAAATAATTCTGGTTATGCGCATTTTGTCTGTCTTCTATCGCCCGATTACAAGGAAGCCTGTATCACGCCGCGGCGGATTATAAAAAGATACGGGGAGTAGAAAATGGGTAAGAACAAGTTTTTTAAAAAGTTGATTGTCGCGGGGCTTTGCGCGGTAACTGCAACCGCAACGTTCGGCGTGACGGCTTGCGGCGGCAATAACAACGGCGACGGCGACAAACATACCTGTAATTTTGCCACGGCTTGGTCAAACGATAAAGACGGTCACTGGCACGCCTGCCTTAACGCGGGACATACGGAAGCGTACGTCAAGACCAAGCATACCGACGAAGACAAAAACGGCGAGTGCGACACCTGCGGGTGGGCTTTGGAAATTAAGTACGCAATCGAAAAATTCAGGATAAACGTAAACGGTTCGACGGCGGTCGCGGACAAAACGGAAATAGCGGCGGATACGGGAGTGTTTGCCACGGGCGGGCTGAGCGTTTCCGACAGCGGCAAAAGCAGTATTTACGGCGGAACGGCAGTATCCTTCACCCACTGTATAAAGATGGGTGGAATTGCCAAACAAAACGCTGAAACGAAAGCCGTAACAGGCGCGCTTAAATTCGAAATAGAAAAAGACAATTCGGTAATTGTGGCTTATGTGTGCGGCGGTTCTTCCAACACGCTCCGCAGTGCGGTGCTTAAAGACAAAGATTTCAAAGACGTTGAAAGGCAGTCTGTGGGCAACGGCAACCATATAACCACGCTTGTGTTCGAAGTTGAAAAGGCGGGTACCTATTACTTCGGCGGGGCAAGCGCGGGCGACGGCGAAAAGAGCGGCAGCATAAGCATTTATCATATTGCGGTGTGGGAAGGCGGCATTCTTAAAGAAACGGTTGTAGAAACAAAAAACGCGGCGGAAGCAACCTGCACGACCGTCGGGAATATCGCGTATACCAAGACCGACTTCGGCAGATACAGGGACGGAAAGGGCAATACGGTAACCGAATACCAACTCACTTCGGCGGCAACCGGACACGAATGGAAATTGGAAGACAAGGCAAACTGGGTTCTGCCCAAAGCCGAAAACGGAACGTTCACGGAAGGCTCGCTTAAACTTCTTTGCGAAAACGACCACGCTCACGATAGGACGGTGGTTCTTCCCGCGCTCAACAGCGGAAAGTATGAAATTCTGACAAAGGACGACTTGCCCGATTTGGAAGACGGTCAGGCGATATACGCATACGCAATTCCAGATACCGAAAACAAGGACGGTGAAGCGGTGACCGCTCAGTTTACCGCCGTTGAAGTGGAACAGATAAAATACAGATACAAAACCAAGTATTCAAATATTTTAAACGGTACGGTCGGCATAGGTAAGGAAAATCAAACCGCTCTGGCGGACGGTATAAAAATTTACGGAATGACCAACAACACGACCGAAGTTACGGCTTGGGACGGCAAGTACAGCGTAACCGCGGCGGGCAATACCCTGACCGTAACGGACAAAGGTTATGACGGCGAAACGGGGAAATCCGCGCTGGCGTTTTTAGTGTTTGACGAAGGGTTGACTTCGGGCGTGTATAAGGTTGAAGGAAGCATAAGTTTGTCCAATTACGGCAACGGAACAACTTCGGATTCCGCTACGGGCAACTGGAGTCCGTTACAGCTCATCAGCAATGACTCAACCGATAGGGCGGATACGTTTGCCGCGCTCAGGACAAGCAAGGATAAAAAGCTGGGCGTAGCGAACACTACGGACGGCGACACCGTGCAGGGCAACGGATTCGCCTATGCGGCGGGTACCGAATATTCTTTCGAGTTTATCGTAGACCTTGACGGTAAAGAAGTTACTCTTACCTTAAAGAACGGAACCAAAGAAGAATATAAACAGACCGTCTCCGTTACCGCGGAAAGCTGGAAAGGACTCAAAATCCAGACAGCGGACAAAGCGGACAGAACGGTGGTTTTGAAAAATCTTGTAATTTCCCAACGCGTCGTTGACGAAGGATAATTAAAACAAACGCTTTACCGCGCGGCTTTAAGCCGCGCGGTATTTTTGTTTACTGCCTTATATGCGGCATTTAATAAAGTTAACGCAATAAATATACGCGGTTAAACGGGTATCTGAAATATCGCCACAACCGCCGTTATCACAAGCGGAATTGTAACCACGCTTAAAATCGTGTTTGTCACAAATGCGGCGGTCGCCGTTTCTTTGTCGCCGTCAAAAGTTTCCGCCATTGCTACGACGGACGCGGCGGGCGACATTGTCATTGCAATTACGGGCGCAAGGTAAACGTATTCTTCAAAGCCGTATTCCGCGCCCTTGCCGAAAAATCCCGCAAATGGCAACACAATCAAAAGCGTCAGAAAGGGCGCGGCGACAAGCCGCAGAGCGCCGCTCACGTACACGCCTTTTTTGCAGAACAAACTTTTTGCAGGCGTTTCGGCAAGCCGTATTCCCACTATAATCATTGAAAGGGGCGCGGTGCAGTAACCCAGATACTTGGGGAATATCCCTATGCCTTTTACCGCGTCTATCATAAAAAAGTTTATTTCCGGAACAAAAAACAAAACTGCCGAAACTACGCTTGCAAGTATCGCGGGGTTAAGGAAGATTTTCTTCGGGCGTATCTGTTTAAAGTCGCCCGTTATAAGCACTACGCCCACCGTCCAGCACAGTATTATGAACGCGACGTTGAAGACCATAATGTACATTGTCGCAAGCGGGTTGCCGTCGGTAAACGCTTCCACAAACGGCACGCCCAAAAACCCGCAGTTTGAAAAGACCGCCACGTAAGAGTATACTCTCGCCGCGCTCTTGTCCTTTGCTTTTATAAATACCAGCTTTGAAACGCCCAGCATCAGAAAAAGCGACGCGAACGCAAAGGCAAAGGATATGCCGAAGTTTTTAAGCAGAACAAGGCGGTCAACCGCGGTCACTATTTCGAATTCCGAGTCGGAGAATACGCAAAATGATTTGACGACCTGCGCGGGTTGGCAGACGTAAAGCAGCACGTTGGAAAGGGTATATGTCCCGCCTTCGCCTATCATTTTCAATTTTTTCAGCGCGAACCCCGGTATCGCGAACGCGGCAAGCACCAGCATTATTATCAAAACTTTCAGATAAATCATTCCCATAATAAACTACGTCCGTTTTTGTTTTATTGCGAATTAATAATATACTTCTTCGATTACGCCGCCGCCAAGACACGCAACACTGTCGTAAAATACCGCGTACTGTCCTTCGGTCACGGCGCGCTGGGGCGTACCGAATTCAACGAATGCGCAGCCGTCTTTCAGGTTCACTTTTACGCTCTGTTCGGCTTGGCGGTAGCGGAATTTGGCGGTGCAGTCAAAGGATGCGGCGGGGTCAAAGCCAATCCAGTTCAGTCCCGAAACTTTGCAGGCTTTGGAGTACAGCGGACTTTCGTCGCCGTGCGATACGTAAAGGATATTGTTTTTCAGGTCCTTTTTAACCGCAAACCATCTGCCTTCTTCACCCGCTCTGCCGCCAAGGTCAAGCCCCTTGCGCTGCCCAATAGTGTAGTACATAAGCCCTATGTGCGTACCCACTTCTTCGCCGTCAAGGGTGAGAATTTTTCCGCTCTGCGCAGGCAGGTAGTTCTGCAAAAATTTTCTGAAATTGCGCTCTCCGATAAAGCATATCCCCGTGGAATCCTTTTTTGCTGCGGTAGAAAGCCCGTATTCTTCCGCAAGTTTTCTAACTTCTGATTTGGGCAAATCCGCAAGGGGGAACAGCACGTTTTCAAGCTGGCATTCGCGCACCTGGTTTAAAAAATAGGTCTGGTCCTTGCCCGCGTCCGCGGCTTTCATAAGGCGGTGCCTGCCGCCCGTATGTTCTATTTTGCAGTAGTGCCCCGTGGCGACAAAGTCCGCGCCCATACTCAGCGCGTAGTCGCGGAATGGTCCGAATTTTATCTCGCGGTTGCACAGCACGTCGGGGTTGGGCGTTCTGCCCGCGCGGTATTCTTCAAGGAAATATGAAAAAACTCTCTCGTTGTACTGCTTGGCAAAATTTACGCTGTAATAGGGGATATCCAGCGCCGAACACACTCTCTGCACGTCGGCATAGTCGTTTTCGGCGGAACACGCGCCGCGCGCGTCCTGCTCTTCCCAGTTAAGCATATACAGCCCTATTACGTTGTAACCCTGCCGCTTTAATATGAGCGCAGCCGCGGACGAATCCACTCCGCCGCTCATTCCCACGACGACCGTTTTAGACATTTTTCACACCGTTTAAATTTTTTTGATTTTAAAATTATTATATCACGCCGCCGTAATATTTGCAATTAATTTGTTTTGTGGTATAATACCCGTATGGATTTGCCGCAGGACGATTTTATTTTACTTTCCTATATAAACACCAAACTGCGCGACGGATACGGCTCGCTTGCCGCGCTTTGCGAAGATTCGGATCTGCCGTGCGAAAGCATTGTTTCAAGGCTGGGTAATCTGGGTTACGTCTATGACGAAAATTTAAACGCCTTTGTAAGGCGGTAACAGCAGACCTGCAACTTAATATTTTGCGCCTGTAGTTCAATTGGATAGAACGTTCGTCTCCGACGCGAAAGGTTTCCGGGTTCGAGTCCCGGCAGACGCACCAATCATAACGTAAGTTGAACCAAGACAGCTTACGTTATTTTTCTTTTAGTCAATAGGGTTTTTCTTATTTTCGTCAATTTCGTCCACTATAATTTGTCTGATTTCGACGAGATTATCAAGAGCCTTATTTAAAGCCTTTAAAGACACGTTTTTTCTAATTCGTCTGCGTATACCATTGAAACACCACTTTTCACAAGTGTGATGTTTATCAGAAATTATAATATTATGCGCACGACAAAAACCGTTTCCGTCCTTTTCAAAATGACATAATGCTTTTGTGTAATAGGCACGATAAGCATTGCAACACCAACATTCTTTTCTTTTGTATTCCATAGTACACCCCTTTTATTTAATATAGTAAGAATTGTGAATATTATATAGTATGTTTTGTTAAGCGTCAAGCGTTTTTGCAACTTTCCTACTATACTAATTTAAGGAGTATATTATGGAAACAACAGTTAATATCAGTGAACGATTATCAGAACTAATGAATGAAAAAGGAATAAGCAATAAAGAGCTTGCAAATGTTTTAGGCGTTGCAATAGGAACTGTGGGTTATTGGAAAAAAGGAAGAAATACTATGCGCTTGCCACAGTTTATCGCAATAGCCGATTATTTTAATTGTTCGCTTGATTTTCTTGCTGGGCGCAGTGAAACTGTTATTGACTTTATTCCGAAAGAATGTCCGCCGTTTTATGAACATTTAAGAAACATACTTAAAAGTAAAAAGATAACAAGATACAGAATTAATGCTGATTCTAAAATTAAATCGTCGCATTTTGTTGACTGGAAAAAAGGTACAGAACCGCAAATTCATTCTTTAATTGAGCTTGCCGATTATCTTGATATAAGCCTTGACTATCTTTTGGGTAGAGATAGATAAACAGCAAATAGATTTAAAAATTTAATTTTGGCACTGTGGCGGGTGCTTGTCTGAAATGAAACAAGCGCGCGGCTGCGCCGCGCGTTCAAGCACCCGCCACATTTTGAGTTTGGCTGTAATACAGTTGAAAGTAAAGTGAATTTGTGATACATTATTCTTATGGTAATTTTAATTTCCGGAACAACACATACGGGCAAAACCGCGTTATCGCAGCGGCTTATGGAAAAATATAAAATTCCGTATTTTTCTATCGACCACTTAAAAATGGGGTTAATCAGAAGCGGTAAAACTTCGCTTACCGTAAACGATGATGAAAAACTTACGCCTTATCTTTGGTCTGTCATAAAGGAAATGATAAAAACGGCAATAGAGAACAAACAAAATATTATAATAGAAGGCTGTTATATTCCGTTTGACTGGCGAAAAGATTTTGATGAAAGCGACTTACGCGAAATTAAATACTATTGCCTTATTATGACTGCCGGATATATTGAAAATAATTTTGCGGAAATTTTGAAATTCGAAAACGTTATTGAAAAGCGCATTAAAACCGACATAAACAAAAAAGATTTAATTTCAGATAATAAGCGAAATTTACGGTTGTGCAGAGAATATGGGTTGGAATATATCCTGATTGATAAACATTACGGTATAGATATCGAATTATGAAGATACGGCATTATAAAAATTCAGATTGCGATACAGTGTCAAAATTGTTTTATGAAACAATTCATTTTATCCACGCAACAGACTATACGGCGGAACAGCTTTCAGTTTGGGCAAATCACGCCGACAGCTTAAAAGCACGGCGTAAGGATTTATTAAAACAACATACTTTAATTGCCGAAATTAGCGGCGTTATTGTCGGTTTTGGCAGTATCGATAAATCGGGTTGTTTAGATTTACTTTTTGTACATAAAGATTATCAGAAACAAGGTATTGCAACCGCATTGTGTAACGAATTGGAAAAGGGATTTCCGGTCATATATACTTTTGCTTCGGTTACGGCAAAGCCGTTTTTTGAAAGTCGCGGATATGTAGTGGTTAAGAAACAAGAAGCAGAGCGTTCAGGCATCAGATTAAAAAATTTTGAAATGAAAAAGAAAAACGCAACCTGATATTCCGTTGGGTTGCGTAAATTTTTTTATTATCATTTCCATTTGCCCAAATGTATCTGTTTATCGATATCGGGATTGTATTGCTCCAATATTTGTTCGTTCGGGTCGGCATATCCTATGCCTATGAACACGGGTATCATATAGGTGGGCGGCACTTTTAATTTCTGCTTTACTATTTCTTGTTCCCTGTTAAGGGGTATGCGCATAGAGCAAGACAGCCCTTCCGCCGTCGCCGCCAAGAAAATGTTTTCTATCACGCACCAGATAGTGGCGAATGGGTTTAATTTGGAAACGTATTCGCCGTTTAACTCTTTTGATCTGAACAACGGAACGATTACATAGGGCGCGTCTTTCAGCATTGTATATTGTAAGGGCATTGCATAGCCGTACATTTTTTGCCCTAAGGTGATAGGATACGGACGCGGCATATTCAGGTACCTGTCCGCGTCGAACTTGTCCGCAACCGATTTGGCGTAGGCAAAGGCAGTTTCTTTTTCTTCGTCCGTTTTTAAAATTATGTAATGCCAATTACGGTTGTGGTCCCAGGTGGGGGCTTTGTTGCCCGCCTGCAAAATTCTTTTAATTGCTTCAAAACCGACTTGCTTTTCTGAAAATTTTCTCGCCGTTCTTCTCGTGTTTATTGCTTCGTACAGTTCCATTTTTATTTCTCCTTAATGCCGGCAAAACGCCGTTCCATATTCTCAGTAAAAACAGTTGTAAGTTTTACAAGTTCGGCAACCTTTTCAAGCGGCATATCCGCCATAGCAAGATTTTCCGCGTCTGCTGCAGGCGGTATGATATTTTTTGCATAAGCCTTTCCGCTATCGGTCAGGACAATGCGTTTGTTGCGCCTGTCTTCTTTTACTTCCGCAAACGATATAAAGCCTTGCTTATCAAAGCGCGTAACAATGGCGTTTACCGTTTGCTTGTTTGCCGACAGTCTTTCGCTTATTTCTTTCTGCGTGCAACCTTCGGTTGCAAACCACAAAATATCCAGAACAAACAGTTCGTTCACCGTCAAGCCGTGCATTTTTGCGCACCTGACATAAACGGCATACTGCCTGTCGCGCAACCTGCAATATGCGTTTACAAAATCGTTTATCTCTTTGCCTGCTATCATATAAACTCCTTTTAGTCCAATATTATACTAATTATAGTTTATAAAAACGCTGCTGTCAACAAAAAACTGGAACTGTATTATCAGGTAAACATTTTAAAAAAAGCGTCATATCATACAGTAAGGTACAATTTAACGGTATTATAAAATATCTCTTTTAGCTACTACATATCCGGCTCCCATAGGGGGGGCGTTTATGTAGTATTTTTATTCAGGAGTATATTTTATGAAAATAGAAAACCGGTCAAACGTTACTTACAACGCCGTAAAACCTGACAACCACGGGGTTGCCGGCAGGCTTACGGGCTTTAAGGTAACGGTAGATTGATTAAGGGGGTGCGGTTATGTTGATACCCAATAAAATAAATGTAACTTACGGCGCGGCAATGCCCGACGGTAAAAGGGTTCTGCGGTTTGCGGAAAGCAACGCGGTAAGCACGGAAGTTCTGTCCTACTCCGTTTTAAAAGAAATCCGTACCGATAAAACTACCGTCCGCGCGGGCGAAAGCGCGCGCGTCACCGTGACTTTGACCAACACTTCGGCGGCGAAACTTTTAAACGTCTTATTTACGGCTCTGCAACCCGACAATGCAAGTTTTGTGGGGGGAAGCGTAAAAGTGAACGGCGTTGCGCTGCCCGACGCCGATTTTACGGCGGGCTTTGACCTTCCCGATCTCGAACCGGACGGAACGGTTATTATAGAATATGAAATAAAAGCCCTTAAACCCGATACCGTGGTGCGGCACTTCGCTACGCTGTATTTTACGGTAGACGACCCCGAAAGGGGCTACGTAGACTACTACGAAAATACGGAAACGGTTGAGATTAACGTCATTGCGGGCGAAATAAATGTTGCGGGGCAGATTGTTATACGTACCTTTTACAACAACCGTTGCCGCTTCGACTGTTGCCGTTGTTTTGATTTTTGCGGCTGTTGCCATTTTTGCGGCGATTTCTGTTATTAAATAAAATCCTATATAAAAACGACTCCCGTTTTAACGGGGGTTGTTTTTTTGCGTAAAAAGCAGCCGTAAGGCGGTTCTGGAAATATTTGCATAGTGCGCTCGTCTGTAAATAAATAACAAATTTTGAGAAATATTAAAAAATGTATTGACAGTGTGATTTTATTTTGTTAGTATAATGATAACGTTAACAGATAACGTTATCAAAACGTTGTCGCGGTTGACAAAATCAGGAGGAAGTAGGGAAAATGAAAGTCAGAAAGATTTTTTTAATTTGTCTGATGATTTGTGCGGCTTTGTGTACCGTGCTGGGCGTTTCGGCTTGTAAAAAAGAAGAACCGGAAAAAACTTACACCGTAAGTTACGAGCGCGGCGCGGACGACGCGACGGGAACTATCCCCGAAACGGTAAGCTACGCACAGGGAGCAAAAGTAACGCTTGCGGCGGCAGATACGTTTACGCGCAGCAACCATAAATTCGAAAAGTGGAGTTACGGTGACAAAACTTACGGCGCGGGAGAAGAATTTATTATGCCTGCAAACAACGTGACGTTTACCGCAACCTGGAAGAAGAACGACGACGTCACCGAAGAAAAAGACGAGCCTACGCTTACCGAGCTTGACTCTAAATTCTACTCGGCTAAAAACTGGGAATATATGACCAACAATAACGGCGCGGCGCAGGACGGCGGCGACGTTCCTTATTCTTTAAACGACGGGTCGATTAAGTTCCACCGTCTGAACCAGGCTGTCGAAATGGGCGATATGACCAATACGACCGCTTCGTTTATGCTTAAAGGCACAAATGATTGGAGCATCTGGTTCAATTCGAGCAGTAAAGACAACAGCAATAACTACAGCTACCGTCTGGCGTATGCGTACGGCGGATTGAGACTTTCTCTTTCGTCCGCGTCCGAATTGGCTGCGGCGGTTATTTCGGACACCACGTACGAAAAATCCGAGTGGAACCGTTTTGACGTGGTTTTCGAAACTTCGGAAAAAGTCTGCAAAGTCAAAGTGTACGTCAACGGCGAAAGGGCAAACCTTGTCGCGGGCGACAACGTTTCGGGCGTGACAGTATCAGACAACGTAATGACCCACGTCCAGCCCGCTATGTTTACGACCGGCAACTATATGGTTGTAAAAGTATGGGAAGCGCACAACTACGTGCAGATTAAACCCGTTGCAAAAGCGGCGGAAAAAGACGTTCCCATAATCGCCTGCATAGGCGCGTCCATAACGGAAGGCGCGGGCGCGGGCAACTTCTATACCGAAAGCTATCCCGCGCAGTTGCAGAACGCATTGGGCGGAAGCTATAACGTAGTCAACTTCGGCAACAGCGGCAAAACCGTTAAACTCAATCCCGAAGACGGCGAAGCGTGGCTTGAACAAAACCAGTGGAAGGGCGTGCAGGCAATCGTCCCCGATATGGCTATCTTAAATATCGGAACAAATGATTCGAAGGATAAAAACAACCCCGCCCACGACAGTTTTAAAGCGGCTTACGAATATCTTTTGGACCAGATTCTTTCGGTGAATACCGAAATGAAGATATACATCTGTACGGTGCCTTACGCTTATTCGTCCATTTATGGCATAAGCAACGACAACATACGCGATATAATCGCGCCCGTCCAGAGAGAAATCGCTGCGGAAAACGATTATCCCCTTATAGACTTATATAATATCGTACAGAACAAATCGCTGCTCTTCGGAGACGGCGTTCACCCCAATACCGCGGGTTATGCAATGTTTGTGGAAATAATCACAAAAGTGTTGGAAGAAGGTGAAGCGGGACTTACGCAGGAATTTTTAAACTACATCGACGAAAAATACAACGACCCCGTTTACAGCCTTTCCGACGTGCGCGGCAAGGTCGAAGTTGCGGGCGACGCTATTAATCTTACCGTTACCGGTAAACTCGTAATGGACGACGTTTCAAGGCTGCGCCTTGTCGTGGAAACGGGTACGGAAGGCGAACAGAAAGAAGTTCCTATGACCCCCGACGCAAGCGGCAATTTCAGCGGCACGATAAATCTGGCGGAGCTTACAAGCACCAAGTGGTACAACGTCAGGGTATATCTCACCGAAACTTTCTACTATTTCTTACGCCTTGCGGAAACGGACTGCACCGTTGGTCAGACCTTTAATACGGACAGCAAACTTGTCACGGTAAAGAGCTGGGAGAGCGGCGGAGAAGATACTTTCAGCTTTACCGTTTCGTCATACGGCGGCGAACTCATTCCCGAACTTGAAGTTACCGAAACCACAATGAAGGCGGTTGACGGCAAGATAATGCTCACCGTCAAAGGCACCACAAACGACAGCGGTTTAAGACTGTATGTGGGCAATGACGAAAAGAATGCAAGTTATTACCACGCGGTTACGGTAAACGAAGACGGTACGTTCACAATAGAGTTTGACCTTTCAACGCTTGCTTCGGGCAGCGGCTGGTATAACGTAAGACTTTATTACTACGAAGATTACTACGAAAACAATACCGAATATTATACCGTACTTTACCCCAACGTTAAAAACGCAAACGGCGAGCCCTTAAAGAAAGAAGACTTCTTCCTTGGAACGGATAAAAAGATTACCGTAAAGTCGTGGGCGGACTGGAACCCGCTCAGCCTGTTGGTTGAAGATTACGACAGCTCATATACGGTAACGCCCGAAAGCGTTAAATTCGAAAACGGTTACTTTGTTTTGAGCGGTTCGGTTAAAAACGTAAACAACCTTTACGTATATCTCATAAATACGAACGTTGCTGGCAGCGAAAACAACTACGTTGAAGCGCAGATAAGCGGCGGCGTATTTACGGCAAAACTTCCGCTCGATACTCTTCTGGCATACGGAAAGACGGCTACTCCTTTCAATTTGAGATATAAAGTAAACGACAATACGGCTGCAACAGTTAACGTTGCTCCCACAGATCTGAATATGTCTCAGATTTACTGGTCGGGAGTGAAAATTTTCTATCTCGGCACAAACAACGGCTGCGCGGCGGTTTATTATACGACCGACTATGCGTACGGACTCACCAAAGCGGAAATACAGTCTGTGGACGGTAAGGCGACCCTTCTTCTCGAAGGCGTGTTAAAGGATGCAACCACCCTGCCCGAAACGGTTTATCTCCTGCTTGACGAAAACGGTTCGGGAACGGGCGCGCAGAAGATATTGGCGCAGAATCTGGCAACGGAACCCGGTACGTTTAAGTTCGCGGTGGATGTTTCTAAATTAGAAGGTTCAACCGAAGCATCTACAATCAACGGCTCGGCGTCAAGACACTACTATTTAAGACTTTATACCGGCAACAACCTTACGGCAGACAATTATACGAGCGGTACAAAACTTGCCGACGTAAACTCCCGTTGGCTTGCAGACAGGTTGTTCAGAGAAATCACCCTTGTGGGCGACAGTAGCGGTTACTACTTTATCCGCAATACCAGCAACAATACCTATAACACTCTCGGCATAGTGCGCGTAGGCAAAAACACGGCAATCAAACTCGGCGACCTTGACGACCTGTCTCTCGGCTACTACACCACCGACAGCGCCACCGTTCAGCTTGCCCCCAAGGTAGACGCCAATGGCACAACGGTCACCTATAACGTAGGCGCCGGCAACCCTTCGCTTCTGGACCTTTCCGAAAGCGGCGGAGTCCTTACCGTAATGGCAAAGGCTTTGCGCGGCGAAACGGTGGTCACCGTGGAAGTGCTGTCCAACGGCGAACACGCTTTTGATTTGCAGTTTACCGTTAAACTTTCGGATGACAAAATTTCAAAGACCAACAATTTTTCTTCGTTTGAGAACGCGGACAGCTGGCACGATATCGTCAACGACGGTAACGACGCGGCTAAATACGACTCTAATACCCAGTCCGTGCTTATGCAGTGGGGCAACTGGTATCAGGAAATAGGCGCGACCACCCATATCTCGTTCGAACTCTGGGTCAACGTCGGCGGCGAATACGGTTTTGAAATGTGGTTCCGTTCGGCAACTAACGACAAAACCGTAAACGGCAGCAAGTACGTAATGAGCGGTTACAACAATCCCATTACCGTTACCCGCGAAGACGGCAAGGCGCTTGCCGAATTCCCCAGATTCGCTGCAAACACTTTCACAAGATTCGATATAACTTTCTTTGACGTATATAATGAAGGAACGCTTGTTGAAACGGTTGTAAATATTTACGTGTCGGGCGTAAAGGTTGCAAGTTTTACCGACAGCAACCCCATAGCTCCCGCAGACGGAAAGTATTTCGCATTGAAATCCTGGGCGCCGCAGATAGCTATACGCACCGCTTCGGCTTTGCCCAACCCCGACGCAATCCGCGTTGCCTGCGTGGGCGACAGTATAACTTACGGGCACGCATGGAACAGCGAAAGCTATCCCGTTTATCTCCGGACCGAACTGGGCGACGGTTACAACGTGGGCAATTTCGGGCACAACGGGGCTTCGGTTACGGGCTTCGGCGGTTCTTCTGAAAAGTATGCCAACCTGTCCGAATACAGCCGGAGCATAGCGTTTGTTCCCGACGTTATCGTAATAATGCTGGGCAGTAACGACGCAAACGGTTGGGCTAACGCCGCGTCTGTTTACGAAACCGAACTCCGAGCGTTGATAAACGCGTACAAGACGGCTTATCCCGACGCTAAGATAATGCTTGTGACTTCTCCCCCGACTCTGGACGGGAACGCGTACGGCATTCCCCATAACACCGTGGAAAACAACGTTAATCCCATACAGGTAAGCGTTGCGCAGGATATGGGCGTGAGTCTCGTGGACCTGCACACAGCAATGGATACGAACGCGGGAGGTTTAAACTCCTTCTTCAGAGACGGCGACGGCGTTCACCTTACGGTTGCGGGCGCGCAGTTTGCGGCAAATCTCATCGGAGACGCGATAAAATCACTTGCTTAAAAGTTGAAAAGAGAGCTGCTTTTTTGGCGGCTCTCTTAGTTTTTGTAAATGATAACGTTAAAATTTGAAAACTTATTGACATTTCCGCCACTTACAGATTATAATTAATTTCAGAGGCAAATGATGGCAACGATAAAAGATATAGCAAAAATAACGGGCTGTTCGGTGATGACCGTATCGCGCGCTCTGAACAATCCCGAACTGGTAAAGGAAGAAACGCGCAACAAAATAATCGCGGCTTCGCAAAAGGTGGGCTACGTCCAGAACAGGGGTGCGCGCGCGCTTGTAAAGGGGTGTACGTTCAATATATGCGTATACATACCGGCGTCTCTGGAAGCGGTTGAAACTTTTGTCGCGCAGACGGTAAGCTCGATAGGCGAGCAGCTCGGCAATCTCGGGTACAGTCTTTCCCTGTGCCGCAAGATACCGGTATTGCATAACTTCGACGGGGTTATTGCGGTCGGTCTGAATATCGAAGACGAAGACGCGTTTATAAAACTGTCCGAACAAAAGCCTTCCGTGCTTTACGGCAACAGCGAGCGTTTTACAAACTGGGTCGACGTGGACAACTACCGCGGGCTTTACAAGATAACCGAACTGATTCTGGACAAGGGTCACAAAAATATTGCGTATATCGGAATGAACCATCACGCGCGGCACGTTGAGCAGCGTAAACAGGGCTTTCTCGACGCGATGAAAGCGCGCGGCATAGAGCCGCCGCCCGAAATGATTATAAGCACCACAAACAGCGAACCGGCGGGCTTCGACGCTTGCGAAAAATTACTTTCCAAAGCCCGACCTACCGCAATCGTCTGTTCTACCGATCTGATTGCCGTAGGCTGCATACACGCTTTGCAGCGGCGGAATATCCGCGTCCCTTCGGAAATAGCGGTGGCGGGGTTCGACGGGTTCGGATACGAGAACACGGTGTTCCCGCAGCTGACAACGGTCAAACAGCCGTTGTACGACGTGGGCGTGCGGCTTGCGGACGCGGTGGTGAACATAATCAACGGAAAGCGGCAAAGCGAAGGAATATATATAGAACCGGAAATAAAATCAGGCGAGTCTGTGTGACTCGCCTTTTTTGTTACTTATTATAAAAATTTGTTAAAAAGTCAAATATTATTATTGACATGACGGAAACATAGTGTTATACTGTATATGATAACGTTAACATTTGTAAATTCAGGAGGGGAATGTTATGAAAAAATCTTTATTAAAAATTGGCGCGACCCTTATGTTGGGTTGCTGTATCGCAGGCGCGGCGGCGGGCTGCGGCGGCGGTTCGGGCTCGGGTGAAATCACGTTTTACCACTATGCCGTAACAAACGCATTGAATACGCGGTTAGAGCAAAAACTTTCCGAGTTTACCGAAAGTACGGGAATCAAGGTAAAGCACGTTCCCGTTTCGAAAGACAACTACAACGCTACTATTTCCACTAAGTTTACAAGTTCCAAAAAGGATATGGACGTACTGTATCTTGACCAGCCGCTTCTGGCGCAGTATGCAAACTCAAATCTTCTGTATAAGCTGGACGATTACGTTACTGCTTCCGCGGAAGAGAGCGAAACGGTCGAAGATACCAATACGGCGGGCTTTAAATTCAATAAAAACGCTTTCAATGAAAGCGCGTGGGCTACAACCGTCTATAAAAATTCGGTTTACGGCATTCCTTTGACAATAAATACTTCCGTACTTTTCTATAACGTGACGACCATAAAGGAAGCCTGCGGACTTTCCACAGACGCCGAAGCGGTTGAAAAAGTCGAGGCTATAAAGACCTGGGACGACTTAAAGGCATTTGCCGCTACGGTAAACGGGCTGGGTTCCAAGTACGCGCTGTTCGGCGGTATGGGAAGCGGCGGCTATATGGGCTGGTACTCGCAGTGCTTTATCGGCGCGGCGGGCGGAAAGCTGTATGACGACGCGTCAAAAACGGTATTGCCCAACGACGACGGTTCGGTTACCCGCGCTTTCGAAATGATGAAGTATATGTTTGAAAAATCGCCCGAAACGCTGTACAACTCCACAACGGGCTTCACCGGTACCACGTCGTCGCCTGCGGGCAAAGTTCTGTTCTCGCTGTCGCACAGCTCTGATATCAAGGACCTTGACGTTGCGTACACAACTTTCGGCGCGATACCTTTCCCCGGCGAAACCGCGGAAATAGGTTCGGTTTCCAATCTCGGCGGCGAAAACCTTGTCATTCCGCAGAAGTCGGTCAACAAGGATTCGGCGTTAAAGCTGATTAAATATCTCGTGTCGGAAGACTGTATGTCATTCTTCCAGTCCTGCACCAACAACTTTGCCGCGGTTGAAAAATACGCGTCTATCGATACCTTTACTACCGACGCGGCTTCGCCCACGTACAAAATGTATTCGGTCGTAAAAACGCAGTTGAGTTCGGCGCAGGTCCGTCCCGTAGTCGCGGGCTGGATGCAGGTAAACGACAACGGTATACCCACCCATCTCAAAGCGTACGTTGAAGGAACAAAATCGTTTGACGACGCGATTGGCGCAATCCGTAAATACGCGGCGCAATATCTGAAATAAGAAGGTTTTCGGGGAAATGAAGGCGCAAACCAAACAAAAACTTAAGCGGAATGCGGTAGGATACGCTTTTATCCTGCCGCTTATCCTATATTTTATCGTATTCCAGTTGGCTCCGATGCTTATAGCGCTGTTTATAAGTTTTACAAACTATTCGTTAGAGCATCTGAACGATTACTCATTCGTCGGCTTCGATAACTATATAGAGCTTTTTACCAACTCGGTAAAATACCCTATGTTCTGGTCGTCGCTTAAAACCACGTTCTTTTACATTCTTCTGACCGTGCCGGCGAATATAATTCTCGCGCTCGTAATATCGGCGCTGCTCAATTCCAAAATCAAGGGCGAAAAATTTTTCAAGACGATTTTTTATATCCCTTCGGTTACGGTCGGCGTTGCAATAATGGTAATGTGGCAGCAGATGCTCGCGCCCGACGGTCTTATCAACCAGCTTTTCTCTTCCAATGTGGATTTTTTGAACAACGAGTCTACCGCGCTTTCGGTGTTCGCGCTTATGAGTATCTGGGGCGGGCTGGGCTATAACGTTCTGATAATGCTGAGCGCAATGAAGAATATAGACCCGTCCCTTTACGAAGCGGCGGAAATAGACGGCGCGGGACCTTTGCAGAAGTT
Source organism: Christensenellaceae bacterium (assembly GCA_948482865.1). GTDB lineage: Bacteria > Bacillota > Clostridia > Christensenellales > Borkfalkiaceae > Coproplasma. The sequence goes on along the minus strand of CAOMHR010000002.1, from coordinate 12,706 downwards.
TTTATACGTGACCGTCCCGGGCGTAATGCCCACGGTGTTCTTCTTCCTGATAACGGGGCTTATAGGCGGTTTTCAGGTGGGCGAACAAATGCTTATCGTCTACGGCGATACGACTATGGTCAACAGCGTTTACACATACGTTTACGGTCTGTACTATACAATGCGCCGCGAATGCAACTATGCAATGGCTTCGGCAATGTCGTATTTCCTGTTCGTGATAATACTCATTATAACTTTAATACAGTTCCGCGTGCAGAACGGCAGACCCAAGTGGATAACAAAACTTATCGATAAGGCAAAGAGAGTAAAGGGGGAAGAGAACGTTGAAACAGTCTGAAAACAGGAAACTTCATTTTCCGCGGCGCGTAAACGTTGCTTCGGTCACTAAAAAGACCGCGATATATATCGTGCTTATCGCGCTGTGCCTGACCTTTATTATTCCGTATATCTGGATGATAGTAACTTCCCTGCGCACGGAAACGGCGTACAACAGCACGGGGTTCACTCTTTTGCCCCTTGACGAAAACGGCAAGTTTACGTTGTATTTCCAGAATTACGGCGAAGCGTTTACCGCGCTCGATCTGGGTACGGTATTTCTGAACACGCTTATCGTATGCGTCGTAAACACTGTTGCCAATTTGTTTTTGAATTCGCTTGCGGCATACGCCTTTGCAAGGCTGAAATTCTTCGGGCGCAATTCGGTGTTTAAAGTATGCCTGTTTTCAATGATGGTGCCCGGCACCGTTATGCTCGTCCCGAATTATCTTATATGCGACTTCCTTGGGATTACGGACAGCATACCCGCGCTCATAATGCCCTTTTTAATGAGTATTTACAACATATTCCTGTTAAGGCAGCAGTTTCTGGGCGTGGATAAGGAGATAGAAGAAGCCGCCAAAATAGAAGGCGCAAGCGTTTTCCGCATCTATTTCAGGATAGTTCTTCCCCTTGTCAAACCCATGCTTATTGTCTTGGGAATCACAACCTTTATGTGGAACTACAGCAATTACCTGTGGCCCTATATCGTAAATTCGGACCCCGCGTTAAGAACTCTGTCGACTTCTCTTGCGGAACTTATGGGCGCCGATTACGACATAACGGTTAAACTCGCGGGGGCGGTAATAGTTTCCGCGCCTATGATAGTCGTGTTCTTCATATTACAAAAGTTTATTATCGGCGGCACAATGGCGGGCGCCGTAAAGGGGTAAAAATGGCGAAAGTTTCATTAAAGCATATTTACAAAGTTTATGACGGAAAGGTAAAGGCGGTAAACGACTTTAACCTTGAAATTGAAGATAAAGAATTTATAGTTTTCGTAGGACCTTCGGGCTGCGGCAAATCTACCACTCTCCGCATGGTTGCGGGGCTTGAAGAAATTTCCGCGGGCGAGCTTTGGATAGGCGACACGCTGTGCAACCACGTAGAGCCGAAAAACCGCAACATATCTATGGTTTTCCAGAACTATGCGCTTTTCCCCAATATGACCGTTTACGACAATATCGCTTTCGGGCTTAAAATGCACAAAGTGCCTAAAAACGAAATCGACGTAAAGGTAAAGGAAGCCGCCGAAATTTTGGGAATTACGGAATATCTCGGGCGCAAGCCCAAAGCCCTTTCGGGCGGGCAGCGCCAGCGCGTGGCTCTTGGCAGGGCGATAGTAAGGGAACCGAACGTCTTTTTGTTTGACGAGCCCCTTTCAAATCTGGACGCAAAGCTGCGCGCAAAAATGCGTACTGAAATTACCCGTTTGCACAAACGGTTGCAGACAACTTTTATTTACGTAACACACGACCAGGTTGAAGCGATGACTATGGGCGACAGGATAGTGGTAATGAAGGGCGGATACGTCCAGCAGATAGATACCCCGCAAAACCTGTTCCGCTGGCCGGAAAATAAGTTTGTGGCAGGCTTTATAGGCACGCCGCAGATGAATTTCTTTTCCGCGGCTTTAACGCGTGAGAAAAACGGCAAGGTCACGGTTGCGACCAAAGACTTTACGCTTACAATCCCCGCGGAAGAAACTTACCGCCTTGACGAAACCTATCTCGACGGCGCAAAGCCCGTGACTCTGGGCATCCGCCCCGACGACATAAGACCTGTCGTAAAGGCTAAAAGCGGCGCGGAAATAAAGGCGAAAGTCGCGTTGGTGGAAGAGCTGGGTACGCAAACCCTGATATATGCCAACACCAACGAAGACGAGCTTATGCACGAAAACAGCGAAACGGCGTTCTGTTCTTCTATGGGTGAAAACTCGGGGATATGCGCGGGGCAGGAAGTTATTTTTGAAGTTAACACCGCAAAATTGCACTTCTTTGACGAAACCAGCGAGAGAACGGTAAAGCGCCGTATTCCTACGGTTACGGTTAAATGCACGATAAAAAACGGAACAATGGAAATGCTGGGCGCGGCGCAACCGCTTCCGCCCGCGCTCGGCGAAAGCCTTGAAAACGGAGTTTATAAAACCGAAGTCCCCGCCGGGGCGCTTGCGCTTTCCGATAAGGGATATGCGGGGGTTATAGAAGAGATTGACGACCTTGGCAAGGGGCGGTATCTCTACCGCGTATGCTGCGGAAAAGACAGGGTGTTCATTATAGACGGAAATGTGCATAAGGAAGGCGAAAACGTCTTCGTGACGGTAGCCGCGGATAAGCTGACGTTTACTATCAACGGCGAGACGGCGGCGGAAGCAATTTCTTCTGTTTTCCGCCTGAACGGCAAATTTTTGCGCGTGAAGGAAGGCAAGGAAAAGAAACATTATTTCGAAACCGACGGTGTGAGAATAGAGACTCCCTTCGGGTTCAACCAGAAAATGTACGACAGGGGCAGGTCCATTTTCAAAAGAGAATTGACTTTGGATATTTCCGCGGATAAAGCGGAACTGTGCGGCGAAGGCTTGCCAGTGACGGTTGAAAACGTTCTCGATTACGGCGCGGTAAAATACGCCCGCCTGCGCATTAACGAAAAGTCGTTCTGTATTCCTGCGGACATATTGCCCGAACAAAACGCATGCGTTAAATTTGATTTTGACGCGATAAAAGTATACGACAGCGCTCTGGATATGCGCCTGTTCTGAATATAAGGGGAAATTATGAAAAAATTTAAACGGTTGGCTGCCGTATTCGTTTCGGCGGCAATGCTTACTTCGGTCGCGGCTGTTTCCGCGTGCAGTAAGGGCGTTTCATATTCGTATCCCGACAAGGTTTCCGTTTACGAAACTACGGGTACAAAGGCAAGCCTTTTGGGGCGCAAATCTTCAATATCCTTTTCGTCGTTCGGCGAAGAAGACTATACCCGCCAGACCATATACGTAAGCACGGACAAAACATATCAGGAGTATGCGGGCTACGGAGCTTCTATGACCCACGCAAGCGCATACCTTCTTATGCAGGCTGACGAAGAAACGCGCGAAGACGTTTTAAAGGACTTGTTTTCACGCGAAGGGGCGAATTTTTCGGTTGTGCGCATTCCCGTAGGGGCAAGCGACTATATCCCCGGCGACAAGTATTTTACCTGCGACGATCTGCCCGAAGGTCAGACGGACGAAGCTCTGGAACATTTCAATTTGGATAACGATGAAGATTTAATCGCCGTGTTAAAGCGGGTAAAGGAAATTAACCCCGACGTAAGTTTTATGGCGAGTCCCTGGTCGGCTCCCGCCTGGATGAAACAAAACGAATCCCTTCTTGGCGGCGGCTCGCTGAAAGAGAGTATGTACGAAGTTTACGCGGACTATCTTGTGAAATTCGTTTCCGAATACGCGGCGCAGGGGTTGGAAATTTCCCTGCTGACCCTTGTAAACGAACCGGGCGTTGGCGCGCTATCCTATCCGACAATGGATATGATTGCGCCCGAAGCGTCGCTGATAACGAAATATACGGGCGAAAAACTTGCGGCGCAAGGCTTTGAAACCGATATAGTCAGCTGGGATTTCAATTACGGTTCATCTTCCGCGGCATATGCGGATACTTATTTCGAAGCGATATACGAAGACGACGCAAAAACTTCGGGCAAGTATTCTGGTACGGTAGGATTTCACTGTTACGACGGCGACGGATATTTTAATTCCGAAACGCTGTACGGATTAAAAAACGGAATAGAAAAAGTTTCAAAAGATTACAATAAGGCTTCGCTCATTACGGAAATTACCGAAAGCGCGGCAAGCAAGGACTTTGCAAGCAACCTTTCATACTCTTGCAAAAATGTTGCGGTGAACCCCTGCGCGGTGCAGACCGACGCGGATGACAACGCCTGGAACGGATGCGGCGGCGCGCTCTATTGGAACTTCGTGCTTGACAGCGACGGCGGACCTACGCCCGCTTCGCACGGCGGAAACGCGTGTTACGGGGTAATATCACTGGACGAAGTGAAGAGACAGGGGCAGACGACTTACAAGTATACAAAATCTTCCGCGTACTATGCAATGGCGCACGTTTCAAAGTTTTTGTATGAAGTGGACGGCGTACCCTGCCGCGCGCTTAAAGCGATGGTTGCCAACGGTATTCAGGGACTCAGTGATATCTGCGTTATGTCCTATTACCGCAACGACGGCGCGATAGTCGTGGTGGTGTGCAACACAAACGACCAGAGCGGCTCGGCGATAGACGTGGTAATAGGCAATAAAAAAATAAGTTACAATATGGTTCCGCAAAGCGTCGTAACCTTTGTGTGTTAAGGGGGAAAGATAATGAAAAAGAAAGTAAAACTCCTGTGCGGGGTTCTTGTAACGGTTTGTTTTTCCTGCCTTCTGGGCGTATTCGGTTCGGCGTGCGCCAAATCTTCGCGCGAAGGGGAAAAAGAATTTCTCGCTTATACCCTTTCTGACGTGGTGATGACGCAGAAAGGCGTAAATACTTATTCTTTCGAGTTTTCCGCAGATTGCGCGGGCGACGGCGCAAAGGTTTATTTCACCGAGAACGACCGTATAAAAAACAGCGATTCTCCCGTTGACGTCGAGTGTGCGGAGAACGACGGTCTGGTACGCTATTCGTTTACAAGCGATTTGCAGCTCAGCGAAGAATACTATCTCTGGGTGGTCAGCGATGAAAAGGAAGTTATGCTTCCCATAACCGCGCCCAGTATGTTTCCGTCAATGGAAACGAGAGTCGCGGGCGGCGCGATATTCCACTTCAATTTCACAACGGGCGTATCGTGGAGTTCGTTCTGCGACCCCGACGGCAAGGCGGTTTATATGGGCGACAACGACGTGTTTGACGAAACCGCAAAACCCGTTGCCGAAGGCATAGTTATAACCGAAGGTGACAGCGTTATCGCGGCTTCGAAGTTCGACGAGTCGAAATTTTATTATTCGGTAACCACGGCGAAAAACGGATTGCTTAAAATCATATCTTCGCCCATAACCCTTACTTCCGCGCTGTTCAGCCAGATTACGGATATAACGGCAACACTTAATACCAAGCCTTCGCTGGAAGTGGGCGTCGAACTGGAAGAAAACGCGGATATAGCGCAGTCCGCCGACTTGCAGCTGGTTATAAAAAACAGCGCGGGCGACGAAATTTACAGCGCGAACCCCGTTTGGAAAAACAATACGGCGGGATTTACTTTTGACTGCACAATGCTGCTGAAAGCCGATTTGTGGTACGATATTGCCCTTGCGTATAAGGGCGCGATAATCTGCGACGTGCCTAAATTTTTCGGCGGCAGCAACATAGTAGACAACTATTTTACGACGGTTGAAGGAATAGATTACTGCCTGACGGAGTGGGCGGCGGACGACGCGCCCGAAGAAGAAGCGGCGTTAAAACTGTATTTCAAACGCAATACCACAAGGTATGCGGACGAATTCTGTAAGGAATACCGTGTGACGCTTGACGACGGCGACGGGCTGGTTCTCAACGTCAGGTTGAAACTTAAAGACGGCGTGCAAATTCCCGAACTGGCGGTTACCGGCGGCAGCGAAGAAAAGATAGTCGGCGCGCAGGGCAACGACGACGGCAACGGATATTATACCTATTCGCTGGATATTTCTTCCGCATTGACCGAGGAAGGGAAGTGGTACGACATAAGACTGTTCTTCGGCGATGTTTATGCCGAACTTCTCAAAGACTCGTGCATAACCTATTCCGACTTTGCCGAGATTTATAACTTCGAAGATAAAATCATAACGTTCTGCGAGTGGAACGGCATACTTAAAATAACTTATTCGGTGTAAAATATGATAAAAGCATTTATAACCCAGAAATCGAGCAACAACTACTTTAAAGAAGCGGGTATACGCCCCTTAAAGGACAATTACGGCGGCGGTGACTGCAACGTCGTTGTGGATACCAAACAGCGCTTCCAGAAGCATATGGGCTTCGGCGCGGCGTTTACCGAAGCGGCTTGGCGCGCAGTGAGCGTGCTTTCCGACGGCGAACGCAAAAAGGTGGTTGACGCTTACTTTTCGGAGAACGGTTTAAATTACAATATTGCGCGTATCCCCGTCCATACCACGGACTTTTCGGTCGGGCACCGTACTTACGTTGAGTACGGCGATAAAGAACTTAAAACTTTCGACACTTCCTGGGACGGCGAAAGATTTGAGTTTTACAAGCAGTGCCGCGACGTTCACGGGGAACTGTTTACGATAATAGCCCCGTGGAGTCCGCCCGCCTGGATGAAGGACAACAACGAAGCCCAGCACGGCGGAAAACTTCTTGACGGGTACAAAAAGGCGTGGGCGCAGTATTATTGTAAATTTATAGAAGATTTGCGCTCCCGCGGGATTACAGTGGACGCGCTTACCGTGCAGAACGAACCGGAAGCGGTGCAGACCTGGGAGTCGTGCATATACACCGCCGAAGACGAAGGGTATTTTATACGCGACTATCTGCACCCCGCGCTGAAAGAACACGGGCTTGACTCAACTAAAATAGTTTTGTGGGATCACAACCGTGACGGCGTGATAAGGCGCAGTCTTTCGTCCTTTGCAATAGAAGGCGTGCGCGAATTGGTGTGGGGCATAGGCTACCATTGGTACTGCTGCGACAAGAGCGAAAACCTTTCTACCGTTCACGCGCTCTATCCCGAAAAGGCTATGTTCCTTACCGAGTGCTGCGTAGAACTGGCGCACGATTCCACTACGGGCAAAGCGTCGTATGCGGGCGTGTGGGAACACGGCGAGCGTTACGGCAGACAGATTATAAACGATTTCAACAACTATTCGCAGGGGTGGATAGACTGGAATATATGCCTTGACGAAGAAGGCGGTCCTACCTACGTGGGCAATTTCTGCGAAGCTCCCGTAATGATAGACAAAAAAACCAAGACCGTTTCATATATGTCGTCTTACTATTATATCGGGCATTTCTCCAGATTCATAAAGCCCGGCGCAACGCGCGTGTTCTGCGGAAACGACGCGCCTTCGCTGCTGTATACTCTGGCATACGAAAACCCCGACAGGAAAAAGATTGTAGTAATTCAGAACGCTTCGAGCAGACGGCGGGATATAACCCTGACCGTGGACGGCAAGGGCACGCAGTTTACGGTCCGTCCGCACTCCATTATGACTCTGGTGATAGATTGAAACCCGACAAAAAGAAAGTAGGGGTTGCCGCAACGGCTTTCGTAATTATCGCCGCAATTATACTCGGCGGACTGGTGTGGACGATAACGCAGGGCGTCCGTTCCGCAAAATTTGCGGGGACGCTCGGCACGGTAGTATCCTGCGAAACCGAAAAACTGGGCGACGAAGAAGTAAACGTAAAAGTGTTGGTCAACTATGAAGCGGACGGCGCGCTCTATGAAAACGCGTCATATATAGGCGATTTAAGCAGATGCTACAAAGGGCTGCAAATGAAAGTGTATTACCTGAAAGACGGCGACAGAAGTTTTGTCTACTCTAAATCGAGCGATTTGGGGTTTGCGTTGATAATGCTTTGCTGCGGCGTAGTCTGGGCGGGCATTGCGGTCGTCGTGACGGTGTGTCTGCGCAACGCGGGATATTTCAGGGGCGCAGACGACAGGGAAGTTATTGAATAGAACGGCGGTATACGTAAATGAAAATAAAAACATGGCTTGCGGTTGCGTTTTGCATTATATTGTCGGTATGCGCCTGTTTTGCGGGCTGCGGACTTTTTGGCGGTGTTTACGAACCGCCCGCAGATCCCGACGGTCCCGCTATAGAACTGCCCGACGGCGAAGACGGCGAAGACGATAAGGACGAAGACGGCGAACAGACCGAAACGCATACCCATACTCTGACCTATATCAGTAAAGTCAGACCGACCTGCACAAAGGGCGGCACTGTCGCGAGATGGGAATGTTCTGATTGCGGAAAAAACTTTACCGATAAATCTGCAAAAAAGGAAATACCCGATATTAAAATAAAAGCGACGGGGCATACTTTAACCCATCATCCAGAAAAGGAGGCAACCTGCACGGAGAACGGCAACGTAGAATACTGGTCGTGTTCGGGGTGCGGTAAAAACTTCTCGGACGGAAAAGGAAACACAAGTATTTCGCAGACCGTAATAGGGGCGACGGACCACACGTATTCTCCCGAGTGGTCGGGCGACGAAACATACCACTGGCACGCGGCGACGTGCGGACATACGGACGTGATTGAAAAAGAAGAGCATAAATACAATTCCGGCGGCATATGCGTGTGCGGAAAAACGAACATGGACGAAAACCAGACCTGCGGCAAATTTACATATAAAGATTTCCTTAAAACGGACGGAACGCAAGTTAAGACCAACGGCGGAGAAAGCGTTTTCCTGCGCGGGGTGAATGCGGGCGGTCTGTTTGTGACCGAACATTGGATGACGGGCTTCGAAAGGGGCAAGACATATTCTGACGATTATAAGTCGCTCACGTTGAAGTTTATAGAAAGGTTCGGCGAGCAGCAGACGCAACAGCTTTGGGCGGAGTACCGCGCCAACTGGTGGACGGACGCCGATTTTAAAAACTGCGCGGATATGGGCATGACGGTAATCCGCTTGCCGTTCACGTATATGAACGTGGATTTTGCCGCGATAACCGACTACGGTATGGCGGGCAGAAGTTACGATTTTTCCGCGCTGGACGAATTCATAAAAAAGGCGGCTTCATACGGGTTGTATACCATACTCGACCTGCACGGGGCTTACGGCTCGCAGAACGGACAGGACCACAGCGGCGAAATAATAGAGAACAAGTCCGACGTGGATTTTTATTCGAACGAAAGAATGCAGGAGCTTACCCTTAAACTGTGGAGAGCCGTTGCCAACCGTTACAGGTACAACCCCGCCGTCGCGGGCTACGACATTTTAAACGAGCCGGGCGAAAAGGGCGGCAGCACTTCCGAAACGCATTGGAAATTTTACGACAAGGTTTACAGGACGATCCGCGCCGAAAACGATAATCATATTGTAATGTTCGAGTCGTGCTGGGAGTGGTACAATCTGCCGGTTACGGCGCAATACGGCTGGACTAATTGCATATATTCCTTCCACCATTACGTGGGCGATAACCTTTCTGTCGACGGACACGTAAACAACTGGACGGAAAAGTTATCGGGAATTGCCAACCGCAATTTCGGCTTGCCGTTGCAGATGGGAGAATTCACCGCGTACGATTCAACCGAAAAGTGGGAGCGCACGCTCGGACTTTTAAATTCGCAGAACTGGCACTATACAAGCTGGACCTATAAGGTCTGGGGCAATATGTCCTGGGGTATAGTCAACTTATCGGGCAATAAGGTTGACCCTGCCGCCGACAGCTATGCGGACATTATCGCAAAGTTCAAAAGACTGCGTACCGAAAACGGAAGCAAGTATACTTTCAAGGACAGCGGCAGAACGCTTGAAAGCATAATGCGGCAATATCTTACTGACAACGCGTACAACCCGCCCGAAGTTGCGGCTGCGGCGGCTGAATTCGAAAACGGCAATCTGGTTGTTACGGGTACCGTTAAAAACGTTGAAACCCTGTACATATACCTGATTAATACCAACGTGGCGGAAAGTTCCGATAATTATGTAAAAGCCGTAATTTCGGATAACGGAGCGTTCCGCGCCGTCTTTTCTCTCGATAACCTTCTAAGTTATTCGAAAACGGGTATACCCTTCAATCTCCGCTACAAGGCTGACGATTTATCGGCGGATACAACAAATATCCCCTACGGTAATCTCGTTGTCGCGCAGGCGTACGGATACAGGAGCAATATATTTACGCTGACGGAAAATAACGGCTGCGCCGCCGTGAAATATTCGGCTACGGCACCGTCTGTAATCGCAACGCAGGTTGGGTTCGATAACGGATACGTCACGGTTAAAGCAATGGCGGTTGGCGCGGAAAGCGTTAAGGTCATAGTCCGGAATACTGCTTCCGCGTCGCTGTTTTTGTACGAAGCGGGAGAAATCGCTTTTGGCGACGGCGGCTATTTCGAACTGAGAATTCCGCTTGCCGAGTTCGACGTGGCAAAGAGCAACGCCAATCTCAATTTCAGGGCGTACATAAACGGCAGCGCTTCAACAAGCAATATCACTAAGGACGACGGCTGCGATATTTCCGCTACCTGTACGTATAACGGGCGGAATTATAAATTTGTAATGAACGGGACCTGCGTTTCGTTTAAGTATTAAAATTTTTACCGTATGCGGCGGTTTTGGTTGCATTGGTTAAAAAAACGTGATATAGTGTGTACAGACTGAATTTCGGGGTGAAAGGAGTGTATAAATTTTCTTGCTGAATTTTATATTGTAAGCCTGCGGGGCGCGCTACCCGTCGGCTTATGTTTTGCAAGAAAGTTTAATCTTTATTCGCTGAATACATAGTCGTAAAATATGTTTCATTTATTCGGGTTACGGGATTAATTTTCCGTAACTCTTTTTGTCGTTAAAGGAGAATTATTTATGTCAGTTATCAAAGTGGAAAATTTAACTTTTGCCTATCCGTCGTGTTACGGCAATATTTTCGAGAACGTGAGTTTTCAGATAGACACCGACTGGCGGCTGGGCTTTATAGGCAGGAACGGCAGGGGGAAAACAACCTTTTTAAATCTGTTGCTGGGCAAGTACGCTTACAGCGGAAAAATTATTTCGTCCGTGCGGTTTGATTATTTTCCATATCCTGTGGCGGACAAAGAACGTATGACCGCAGACGTTTTGCAGGACGTATGTCCCGCCGCGGAAGAGTGGCAGTTTATGCGCGAACTGTCTTTGCTTGACGTCGGTTGCGAGTGCCTGTACAGACCTTTTTGCACGTTATCCAACGGCGAACAAACCAAAGTATTGCTTGCCGCGCTGTTTCTGAACGAAGGCAACTTCTTGCTCATAGACGAGCCGACAAATCATCTGGATACACGGGCGCGCGAAACGCTTGCGGCATATTTGCGCAGGAAAAAAAGTTTTATACTCGTGTCCCACGACAGGGCGTTTATCGACGGTTGCGTAGACCATATACTTTCGCTGAACAAGACGGATATAGAAGTGCAGAGCGGCAACTTTTCGTCCTTTATGACCAATTTCGAACGCAGGCAGGAACTTGAACGCAGACATTACGGTCATTTGCAGACGGATATCAAGCGGCTGCAGGAGACTGCGCGGCGGACGGCAAACTGGGCGGATATGGTTGAAGCGTCCAAAAAAGGCGCGGCGGACAAGGGATATATTGGTCATAAGTCCGCAAAGATGATGAAGCGCGCAAAGGCGGTTGAAGCAAGGCGGCAGGGCGAAATAGAAGAAAAGGCGGGGCTGCTTAAAAATGCAGAAATAGAAAGCCCCCTTAAAATTTCCCCTTTGGCGTACCGTTCGGAGCGCCTTGCCGCATTCCGCGCCGTCGCTCCCGTTTACGGCGGGAAAGAAATTTGCACGCCCGTAACGTTTGAAATTAACGCGGGCGAACGAATCGCGCTGGAAGGCAGAAACGGAAGCGGCAAAAGCAGTATCCTGAAATTGCTGTGCGGATTGCATACGGAATATGCGGGGGTTATAGAAAAGGGTTCGGGTTTAATTGTTTCTTACCTTCCGCAGGACGCTTCTCGCCTGAGCGGCAATCTTTCCGGCTTTGCGGCTTTGCACCGCCTGGACGAGAGTCTGTTCAAGTCCGTTCTGCACAAAATGGGGTTTGACAAGGGGCAGTTTGAAAAGGATATGTCGGGGTTTTCGGACGGGCAGAAGAAAAAAGTTCTGATAGCAAAAAGCCTGTGCGACAAAGCTCATCTGTACGTCTGGGACGAACCGCTGAATTTTATCGATATTTATTCGCGCATACAGATTGAAAACCTGATACTCGAATACCGTCCGACTATGATTTTTGTCGAACATGACAAAGCCTTCCGCGACAAAATCGCAACCGCCGCAATAGAGCTGTAACCGCGCGGTACTGAAAAAGACGGTTTTTAAACCGCGCAAAAAGGTTATAATTATTATATAAAACAATTGCGGGGGCGGACGTATGTGTACTGCAGTAACTTATAAGACGAAAAATTTTTATTTCGGGCGGACTCTGGATTACGATTTTTCTTACGGGGAAGAAGTGACGGTGACCCCGCGCGCTTTTCCGTTGCCCTTTAAAAAATGCGCCGAACTCAAAAACCACTACGCCATAGCGGGTATGGCGTACGTGCCGCATAACTATCCGCTGTACTACGATGCATTCAACGAAAAGGGATTGTGTATGGCGGGGCTGAACTTTGTGGGCAACGCGCATTACAGTGAAGAGAAAAAGGACAAAGTCAACCTTGCACAGTACGAATTTATCCCCTATATACTCGGCAAATGCGCCA
>CAOMHR010000001.1 GCA_948482865.1 Christensenellaceae bacterium | reverse complement strand
AAGAAGGGATTTGAACCCTTGCTACGGTTTCCCGTACTACTCCCTTAGCAGGGGACAAACAAGTGTTTAAATATGTGTAAAAAATGGGCGGTTTTGAAGCAAAATAGCTAAAAAATTGCCTGTTTTTTTATTTTTTCAGAATATCAAACTTTTGTTTGGTATCAATAAGGTATCAATAGAAATAAATCTATTTTACGTTCTTGTGTAAAAACGGCATATTTATACGGTTACAAAGTTATAAATCTTCTTCGTTCATTCCTATTTTATTAACGGCTTTCAACATAGGCGCAGTATTTTTATGAATGTAACGCTGGGTAGTGGAGAATTTGCTATGACGCATAATTTCTTTAATAACAGTAATATTATTTTCAATATCTGCCAGGACGGTGGCAGTGGTGTGGCGACAGGAGTAGGGGGTTAATTCTCGTACTTCGCATCTTTTAATTGTGTCATAATACAATTTATAAAATGTTCGCTTGCTGTAAGGAAGAAGACGTGTGTCAGGAGAAGAAGATAATAATTGTTCAAGAACAGGCAAAATAACATCAGCAATAACAATGGGAGAAGTGCGGCGTTTTTTTGTTTTTAGTCCGCTACCTAAAATCGTTTGATTTTCCCAGTCAACCATATCTGTTCTGCATTTAAAAAGTTCACCGGGCATCATGCCGCTGTAAATCATAAGAAGTATGTATCCAGTGAATAAGTTGCCACTACTGTAATCTTCCCAAAACGATTTTATTTCATCTGAATTGAAAGGAATCTGCTCGGTTTCTTCGAGCTGCGGCAATTCTATGTATTTTGAAAGGTTTGTCAAAACATACTGTTGAGCGCACGCTCTTTCATACAGGTGCGACAGTAAAGTTTTCATATCTTTCGCCGGATAGAATGTGCTTGTTTGTTTATCGACAATGGCTTGTAAATCTTCAATCGTTAATTGCTTTATGTCAATGTACCAGATATCTTCGAGACGTTTTTTTGCAATCTTCATTCTGTTCTGCTGGTTTTCTGAGAGCTTAAGCATAGCAGATTCTGCCCACGGCTCATACAGTGAATCAAGTGTCGCTTTTTCGTTCCTGGGCTTTTCGTGTTTAAGAATAGGGATATAGGCAAGGGCTTCCGCTTTTGTAGTAAATCCGCTTTTCGTTCGTCTTATTGGTTTTGTACATTCTTTATCGCGGTACCCGATAACGGCAATAGCCTTGTAGCTGTTCGCTCTGACGCGAATGGCGCAGCCTTGACCGTTTCCGCGATTTTTAATTCCGTTTTTCATAATAATTTATTTATCTTTCCAATTTTTATCTAAACCACACATCAACTGTGGTGTTGCCTTTTGTTTTCTTTATAGAATAACTGGGCATTTATGTGTTTCCATTAGTTCCGTTATAACCTGAATTGAAAGTATCATAATTTTCTATTAATTGTTTTTCGGTGCGGTCAAGTTCATCCTTAGTCTCGCAAGGAATTATTTTTATTTCAAAAAGGTTTTCTCTATTTTCAGGTAGTGTAGCAAAATAGTCTTCTGCAAAAATAATATTATTTGGCACAGTACCTTTGAAATGTTGGCGTAAACGCTTTATTACATCTTTTGATTGCCCTATATAATATTTATCATTTACTTTGTTGTGAACAATATAGCAACCGACAATTTTTTCATAATCTAAACCGCATAAAACATTTAATGGGGTGAAATTGTTATTTTTTGAGTAATTAGTTGGCAAAGGTTTTATTTTATTTGAATTAGAGCGAAATTGTCGTGTTTTTTCTTCTTTAAGAATTTCTATATCTGCTTTTTTTCTTAAATAGGTTTGTTCCAAGTTTTGATTTTCTTGCTTTAAACTGTTAATGCTTTCTTGTTTATCCAAAATTGATTTAGTAAGTTTACCAATACAAGTCTGCAACTCATTTTGTTTAATTACTAACTTTTTCTTGCGTCGATTTGATTTATAGTAACTATAAATAAAAAAAGTAATAATACTTAAAATTACAGATTTTTTTGCATTTTCAATTTTTTGTATTTTTAAATTTAATTTAGCTAATTTCTCTTTCTTTTGTTTGAGATTAATGGAAATATTTTCAATATTGATTTTATTTTGGTCTATAATTTTTTTGTTTTTATTTTGTTTTTCTATAGTATTGGCATAAAACGCTTTTTTCTGACTTTCAAAATATTTAATGTCTTCACCATATTCTTCGGTTAAATATTTTTGTATAAACCAAGAAGGGTGAAGCGCTTTATTATTTAGTGCTAAAACTATTTGGTCGGAAAGCAGTGCAATTATTTTATCTTCGTTTTTGTTCAAATTTTCAAGTTGTGCATTATTAAGTTTTATTGTTTTGTTGATTGTTTTTGTCCGAAGTTTCCAACCGGAATAAATAGGATAGCGTACATAATTTTGGGTTACGTATCTTTCTATTGTGCGATAATTTTGTTGTTGTTCTATCTCAATTTTAGTTACGCGAGTGTTTTCGTTGAAATCTACACTCTTTAAAAAGAACTGTGGGTTCAGTTCTTTTACGTTACTTTTTTGGCTATTTATTAAATCCAGTCTGCGCTGTTCTGCGTCACGCCGCCTTGATGCTGAAATAAGACGGTTAATGGCTGTTACTGAAATAAAACTTCGCCTACCCATATTTTCTCCTTAGTGAAATATTAATTAAAACTTTGCCCTTAGTTCAACCATTTTGCCGAGTATCCGAACAGGAAGCTCGGCACATTCTTTTTTGGAATAGAACAAGTGTTGGAAAGCCGAGTTAAAGGGGATAAGCCACAGTCCGTTATCTTCCTTTTTTATCTGCTTCAAAGTTACGTCGTTGCCGTTTACAAGAACAGCGGCAATTTCACCGTTTTCAATCGTCTTCTGTAACTTAATAATAACTACGTCGCCGTTCATAATGCGCGGCTCCATAGAACTCCCCTTAACTTTTAAAGCAATGTATTCGCCTGTTTCAGCCATCTCGGCAGTAATTTCTTCTTGGTCGATTATATCTTCGATTGCTTCAATGGGAATACCCGCCGCAATATTTCCATATACATTTATCCACTTCCCCTGCCGAGCGGCGGGGCTTTTTTCATTTATGCCAAGTGCGCGTTCAATTGCTTCTACGGTGTCAAGGCGTGGATTTTTGACAATTCCAAAAAGTATTTTTTCTATTGTACTTTTGGGTAATCCTGCAAGGTTTGATAATGCATCAATTGAAAGACCTCGTTTCTTTCTCTCTTCATTTAATTTTTCTATATCCACAATAAACTCCTTATTTTGCTTAACAACTTGCTTTAATTATAAAAAAAACTCCAAAAATTGCAATACAATTTGCAAAAAATAGTTGACAAACGCCAAACTTGGAGTTATAATCAAACCATAAAACTCCAATAAAGGAGTTTAACAACAAAAAAAGCCCCATAGGGCAAAGGAGATAAAATTGTGCAAAGAAAATATGAGCCTATGATGAAGTTAAAACTTAAAAGAGTAGAGAAAGGACTTACTCAAGGAGAACTTGCAAAGAAGATAGGCGTTTCTCAAAATGCACTTTCAATGTGTGAGTTGGGTGTTAGTTTTCCTAAAAAGAAAACGCTCGACAAATTAGCCGATGCGTTAGAGTGTAGCATTGCAGACTTAATTTAGTTAATCGGAGAACAAAAAAGAACCGCCCACATACCGTGGACGATTCAGTAACCAAAACACATATTTCTCTCCTTGTTTTTACTTTTTTACTGCTATATGTTTGGTTGACAAGATAGGTTATTTACCTTTCTTTGTTTGAGAAAGAGCGGAACCAGCACAAGTTTTGGATGCAGGGCTGTAACGACCGTCTTTCAGAACTTTGCTTGCAGTAGAAGCAACGGGCTTAGATGTCTGTTTAGTGTTCATTTTTTTGTTCTCCTTTTAATATTTCAATTAATTCTAATTGATAGTTATATTATAAAACGGTTGTTTGTAAAAGTCAAGATAAAAACACAATATATAGTGTGAAACATTTTATAACCACAATATATTGTGAGCGCACAGATTTTTAAAACTAAACAAAATCAAGTAAAACTATACAAAACCAAACTATTTTTGTGAAACAATGCATTTAAAAATTTAACAACAAAAAAAGCCCCCGACTAAGGAGAGCAGGAGAAAAAATGATAACAGTTTCAATAACAACATTAGTGCTGTGCGGGATAAGTTTTTGCCTTGGATGTTTAAGTTTAGGAATGTCGTTGTCGATCTTAATTAATATGTTAGTCGATAGACATTACGATAAAAAAAATGAAAAACTAATTTCTAAACAAAAAAGCGAGAAGAGCAACAATTACACCAGCAAATCTTATTAAAAATCAATCAAAGGAGATAGTTAATGACGTTTGAAGAATTAATAATATCCCGCGGATTTAATCCTAAAAATTTTGCGAGAGTTGCGGGACTTGAAAGAGAATCGATAAGGCAGTACAGGCGTGGTATGAGTACGCCGAGTATAACCACTGCTGCAAAGATAGCGAAGGCGCTCGGCGTAACTCTTGATGAAGTGTCTGAGTGCTTTGGAAAAAAGGAGAACTGATATGACAGAAAAACTTTATACAGCTCAAGAAGTTGCTGAAATGTTCAGTGTTAAACGTATCACCGTGTGGGATTGGATACGTAAGGGTAAACTGCGTGCGCACTGTGTTGGCGGCAGGTTGTACCGCATAAGCGAATCGCAGTTGGCTAAATTTAAAGATAGCAATTAAAAGGACGGAGAGTTAAATGTACGGACAGTGTAAAAATTGCAATAAGTTAATGAGCTGTCGTAAGCCTATGGCATACAAAGGCTACTGCGAGACGGACTTTGAACCCAAGCAAAAGACGGAAGTGCAATCGAATGCAAAAGGTATGGAGTGGGAACAGACTGCAGACGGCGAGTGGCAAGCCAAAGGCGAATACGGCGATTTTCTTTTATGGAAAGAAGGTAAGCGTTGGACTGGTCGCTACGCGGCGAGTAAAAGCAGTAAATTTTTCAGAATGCCGTTCGGCTCATTGAAGAAGATGAAGAGTATGTGCGAAAACAATTATAATTGGGAATAAAAAATAAAAACAAGGAGACAAAATATGAATTACACAAAGCAAGAACTTGAAAAAATGATGGAAGAAAACGGCGGTTCGCTTTACCTTCGTGGCACGCAGATAACGAGTTTACCCGAGAACCTTACAGTAGGCGGTTGGCTCGACCTTAGCGGCACGCAGATAACGAGTTTACCCGAGAACCTTACAGTAGGCGGTTCGCTTTACCTTCGTGGCACGCAGATAACGAATCGAAACTGTCGCCACTTAAAAGACGGTGATTACAAAGAAGGAAATTATCTTTTCTGTGATGGTATTCTTACCCACATAAAAGTGCGTAAAACAATGGGACAATACACCTATTATGTCGGAAAGATAAAAGGCAAGAATGTAGTTTGTGATGGAGAATATTATGCGCATTGCAGAACTTTTAAAGAAGGAGTTCTCGATATAGCGTTCAAAAAATCAGAAGATCGCGGAGCCGAACAGTACAGCCATTTAATGCTGGAAAGCGAGCTTACATATAACGAAGCAGTGATAGCGTATAGAGTCATAACCGGTGCTTGCCGCGCGGGGACACAACAGTTTTTAGATAGCATTAAAGAAAAGAAAGAAAAGTATACGGTTGCTGAAATTATTGAAATAACAAAGGGACAGTTCGGTAGCACTGTGTTCGAAAATTTTTTTAAGAAAATTAAAGAATAAGCATTATTAAGGTGTTGGTACAGATTATGGGACAACCAATTCAGCAGAACAAAAATTACGGTTTCATAACTGAACCGCCTTGCAAGATAGGCGACAAAATACACGTCTACGAGATTTACGGTGACGAAATCTATATCTATGCCGACACAGTTGAGTTTTTGGGAGCAGACTGCGTATTTACTGACGATTGCACGCTTACCGAAGCAGGGCGCAGGCACTATTATAACGAACTCGGCAAGGAATGGTTTTTGACCGAAGACACGTGCCGGCAGGCGGCAGAAGAAGAATTACGTAATATGCAGGAGAATGTATCGTGAAAGCAATGAATAGCGCGAAGTATGCAGTATGTCTTACAACGATTCTGCCTTTGTATGACGACCATTTCAAGAACCGTTCGGACGAATGGTGGGATAGGTTCTGGCACGAGTTTGGTAAGGAAAAAGCAAAGCGTATAACCGAAAAGGATAGGGTATGAGATTAAGCATAGAAAACGGCGCAGTCGTTTTATCGCAAGAGCGCAAGAATATTCACTTTTTAAACGAGTGTTACGGCTTGTTTTCTGGCGCGATAAACGGCAAGCAGAAAATGTATTGGCTGGGTCAGGAAGCCGCACACTGCGCCGATTATGCAATTGAAAGCAATGCCCGTAATCTAAGCTACATAGTCGCCTGTGCGAAATTGTGCGGCGATAGTGGGGCGTTTCCTACTGTTGAGATAGACGAAGAAGTAACACGTCTGAATACGGAGCTACAAGCCAAAGCAAGGGCAATCAAAGAACGTCGTCGTGCGGATAAACTCCAACAACAGCGCGAAGAAGAAGCACGTCAGAAATGGGAGCGGCTTTGCAAGAACGGCTGCGGCAAGTGCATAAATCTTGCGTATGACGTTGATATCCCGATATGCAGGCAGACGGGACAAAAACTTGAAGAAAGGAACGTACCTCAAGTAATAAGGAGAATACATTACTGTTTTAAACCGGAGCCTTTCCCTTCGGAAAGATGTCCGTTTAATATAAACAAAAAAAACAAGGAGAAGACAACGGTATGAACATTTACCAAAAACTTGCGGAAGCAAGGCAAAAACTCAAAGAAGCCGGCTTGAAACAGAGCGGCAACAACAAAGGCGTCGGCTATAAATATTTCGATTTGTCGGACATTCTGCCGCACACAACGAAACTTGAAAAAGAACTCGGGTTGTTGTCGGTAGTAAGTTTTTCAGACGACGAAGGCACGCTTACGCTTTACAACACAGAAGACTCAAACGAAAAGATAGTCTTTACTTCGCCGTTGCGCGGCGCGGAGCTTAGGGGCTGTCATCCGGTTCAGAATCTGGGCGCAGCAGAGACTTATGTAAGAAGATACTTATACTTACTGGCATATGAAATAGTGGAAACGGAGGCGCTGGATATGCAGCAGGGAGAACAACCGCAAGGTACGCGTTCCAAGACCGTACAAGCCGTAGAAGCGGCAGTAGAAGAAGAGCGCAGGAAGAAGCAGGAGTATTCAAAAGCGCGTAAGATACAGGACCTTATCAAAGGCACGGAAATACAGGCGGAAGAGATAACGCAATGGATAGAAAACAATCTCGGCGCCAGAAAGAAAGTGAACGACCTTAGCGACGAAGAGTTCAATAAACTGTATTCAGCACTTGAACGTGCTATACGAGAAGACGTAGCATAAGGAGACACAATGAAACGCGGAGTTAAAACAATTCCGCTTGATGTCGATGATGCCGATGAAATCAAACTGATAGAAGCCGAATTCGGAATAAAAGGTTGGGCAACCGTAAGGAAACTGCAACAATTTATAGGCGAACACGGTTACTATGTAAAATGGGATATAGATACGCAGCTCTTGTTCATTCGTGAACGGTGCTTGGACACGGTGGGTCGGAACTGCGTATCCGAAATAGTAGCATGCGCGGTAAGGCGTGGAGTATTCGACGCGGACATGTTCCAAAAGCACGGAATATTGACGAGTAAACGCTGTCAAGAAACGTACCTTACAACGTATAAGCGAAGTCAAAAGGTGGTATTCGAAAAAGAGTACGCACTACCTATCGTATACGATTTTATCGAAAATGTAGACAAAAGCGGCAAAAGTGTAAACATTTTTTGGAAAAGTGTAAACAATTCCAGCCCTATATTAAATGAAATAAAATTAAATAAAATTAAATTAAATGATAAAGAAGTAAGTAAGAAAGAAGAAACAAACGCGTACGCGCGTGAAAGTTACGACGATATCTTTGACGGTTGCGGCATTACCGGAAGTTACCGCGATGCTTTTTGGGCGTTTATTCAGCATTGTAATATGAACAATAGAAAACTCACAAACGACAAGATATACGACATTATAGTTCGGCTTGACTTTGCTTATCAGAACGATGACAGTTCAAAAGCGGAAGCATTAAAAAGAGCTGTACGCGGCGGATATTTCGACGTTAAGGAGAACAAGTAATGGCGGTTAAGACAGAAGCAAGCGAACAGGAAGCGGTAATTCAGTTCTGCGAATACAGCGGAATAGACGTGATACATATCGCAAACGAAGGCAAGCGCAGCGCCCGCTACGGCGCCAAATTGAAGCGGTTAGGTATGCGCAAGGGTTTTCCCGACTTGTTCATCCCCATTGCAAATAATGGCTATCACGGCTTGTTTATAGAGCTTAAACGCGACGTTACGTGTAAGCCGACAAAAGAGCAGCTGTTGTGGACAGGTAAGCTGAATAACGCCGGATACTACGCGACAGTATGCTATGGGGCTGATGCAGCTATAAGAGAAATTAAGAAATATTTTAGGGGTTGATAATGCCGAGTAAAGATGAATTAAAAATATTACAAGCCTATCCGCTTGACTTAAAAATCAAAAAAACACAGGCTCGCATAAGAGAGTGGGTAAGCTATTACGGCACTAACGGCGTTTATGTTTCATTCAGCGGCGGTAAAGATAGTACTGTGCTTTTACATATCGTTCGTCAAATGTATCACGATATTGAAGCCATATTCGTAAACACGGGACTTGAATATCCCGAAATACAGTCGTTTGTTAAGACTTTCGATAATGTAACGATACTGCGACCGAAAACGCGATTTGACGAAGTTATACGGAAGTATGGCTATCCGTTTATTAGCAAAGATATAGCTTTGACAATTTATTATGCTCGGCGTGGCAGCCAATTTGCAAATGAAAGGTTAAACGGTATTGATTGCAAAACAAAGGGTGTAAGCGAGTTTCGTAAAGAAAGATATGGAAAATGGAAATCGCTTACTGAATTAGATTTTAATATTAGCTCTTATTGTTGCGGAATTATGAAAGAAAAACCACTTGACGATTGGTGTAAGAAAAATAACAAGGTTAGTATTGTTGGAACACTTGCCGAAGAAAGCCAACGAAGGACTAATGCGTGGTTAAAAACAGGTTGTAATGCTTTTGAAAGCAACAAACCAACGAGTAAACCGCTTTCGTTTTGGACTAATCAAGATATTCTTCAATACATAAAAAGATACAATCTACCCATAGCAAGCGTTTATGGGGAAGTTGTCTATGGAGAGCGTGATAGCGCAGAGAAGTACAATGACTTGCTTTGTGATTGCGGACAAAAATTATGTACTACGAAGTGCGAGAGGACAGGCTGCATATTCTGCAGCTTCGGCGTACACCTTGAAAAAGGCGAAAGCCGTTTCCAACGCTTAAAGAAAACTCACCCAAGACAGTATGAGTATTGTATGGGTGGCGGTGCTTACGATACGGACGGCTTATGGAAACCAACAAAAGACGGGTTAGGTATGGCTCATTGTATAGACGAAATTAACAAGATTTATGGAAAAAATTTTATTAAATATTAGGAGAAATTTAAAATGAACAGAGTATTTTTAATAGGCAATTTAACGAGAGACCCAGAGTTAACGGAAACAAGCTCGGGTGTATCGGTATGCCGCTTTTCGATAGCGGTGAGCAGGAACTACAAGACCGCGGACGGCGGTTACGACACAGACTTTTTCAGCTGTCAGGCTTGGAGAAGTATTGCCGAGTCGATAGCCAGATACGTGCGTAAAGGCAATAAGATAGCTATAACCGGAAGTCTGCAGAACCGTAGCTATGAAGATAAGAACGGTGATAAAAAGACCGCTAATGAAATACAAGTGCAAGACGTAGAGTTTTTAACTCCGAAACAGTCAAACGAATTCGGCGATGATGTCGGACACGATATACCGCGCGGACAAGCAAGTCGAACGGCGAGTGATTACGTGGCACCGCCCAAACAACAGTCAATGTTCGGGAATAAACCGCGTCTTCAAGATCTTGAAGATGATTCGGATATTCCGTTTTAAGGTGTGCAATGAGAGTTTTAGTTGCTTGTGAAGAAAGTCAACGTGTCTGTATAGCTTTCAGAGAAAAAGGACACGAAGCTTATTCTTGTGATATTTTGGATTGCAGTGGTGGACATCCTGAGTGGCATATTAAGGATGACGTATTAAAAATTTTAAATCCTTATTTTGTTCGTGAAGTCGGTCTTGGTATCTGGTTTAGAACGGAAGATTTTGAAAGACATTTTGTTGATAAGTGGGACTTAATAATTGCACATCCACCTTGTACATATCTTTCCAATGCGGGAGCAAGACACTTATACAAAGGTGGAAAACTAAATTATGAGCGTTATTTGCAAGGCATTGAAGCGAAAAAGTTTTTTATGAAATTATACAGCTGTGAGTATGCAGATAAAATCTGCGTAGAAAATCCTATACCAAGTAAAATTTACGGATTGCCAAAATACACTCAAATGATTCAACCCTATGAATATGGACATCTCTATACGAAACGAACCTGCTTGTGGTTAAAAGGACTTCCTAATTTGCAACCGACCAACATAATTGAACCTATCGGTACGTTTTGTCCGTCGGGAAGTTATAGCGGAAAGCATAACGAAAAACATAAGGGACTATTCACAAAAGACAGGGCAAAGCAACGTAGCAAGACTTTTGAGGGTATAGCCAAAGCAATGGCTGAACAGTGGGGCTAATCAAATGCCTTGTTTTGATTGTATTTATCTTAACCGTGATAAAAAATTCTACAACAGCAATAAAACGTGGTTTAAGTTCGGCTGCGGACAGCACGGGCAAATCGGTATGTACATTCAAGAGAAACCGAGCGACTGCAACGATAGTCCCAAAAGCATTGATAGCCAATTAAAGCTGATGGAATGTAGCTTGTTTGAAAGCAAGGAACCGGAACAGCTTAATTTATTAATTAATCTATGAACGTAAGGAGAAAGCGGAATGACAAAGCAACAGCGGAAGACGATAGAGCGTGAGTTTTACAAATACAAATGGAATAAAAGCCAGGCGGAGAACTACGCGGTCTGCGCTGTGGCTTACGATAGCTCTGCGCCGGACGGAGAGCGCGTAAAGGCATCAACGGGTAACAGGGCGGAGCAGTTGGTGATACGCGCTATATACGAAACAGAGCGGTTACGCGGCTGGTGTACTGTTTTTGAAAAAACGCTTGAAAAGTTCAAATGGGAGCAGAAGGACGAGCTTATTAAGAAACGGTATATAGAACGCAAAAGCATTAAGCGAATTTGTTACGAACTATGTCTGCCGGAAAGCACATATCATTATTGGCATAATCAAATTCTATTAGCGGCGTATAATTGGGCTAAACATTTTAAAATTTTGTAAAACTCCAAAAAATTAGGAGTTTTTTAGTAAAAAGCCGTATTATAATGGTAGTGTGGTTTGAGAGCATTGTTTTGTTAGCTGTTGAACCTACGCCCTTGTTTTCCTGCCCTGCAACGAAGCGGGGCGGGTTTAAAGGGAAAAATAATAAGCACTACCATTGACGGCGCGGAATAAGCGTGGTATAATGATAGTGCTTTTCTTTTAGGAGAAAAGCAAATGTGGAAAGACGAAGACCACCCGCGCGGACAGCCTGATAATAAAGGGCAATTCGTGGCTAAATCAGACAGACGCGGTTATGACTCGCGTAATGACTTAAACTATTTGCCGGTGGGGCATAAGATAAATTTAAGCAAGCAAGAGTACGGGGTTCTGAGACAGGAAGTAATGCGAAAGAACTCTGCGCAGAAAGGTAAGGTTAAGCCAACAAATTTTGCGTATACATCAAATTACTTTTATGTTTACAGCACAATAGGTGATGACGATTTTAAGCCAATCGTGCAGTTAGATATAGAAAAAGACAGAAGAGAAATAAACTATTGGCTTACGTATTTTGGGGGATAAATGTTTACACCAACTGAAAATCAAGAAAAATTAGGGAATTATTTGAAAGATAAAGATTTTGAAACAGGAATGAAGGTGGCAATTTGTTTGTGTTGCAAAACAGACGGGCAGGCAAAAGAAATGCTTGAATACTGTTTAAACAATCCTGACAAAGAAGATTATGAATTACTTCAGAAAGCTGCAGAAATTCATAATAAATAATTAAAACTTTTTAAGGCACTTCTTTGGAAGTGCTTTTTTAATGCAAAAAATAAGGAGTTGAGAGATGTGCTATCCATAAAACAGCAGAAGTTTTGCGAGTATTACGTAGAACTCGGTAATGCGACCGAGGCGGCTAAGCGGGCGGGATATTCAGAAAAGACGGCGAGAGAAATCGGGCGTCAGAACTTGACAAAACTTGACATTCAAAATTACATAAAAGAGCTTGCAGAACCTGCACAGACTGCCCGAATTGCAAACGGCGAAGAAGTGCTTGTGTTCTTTACAGAAGTTATGAAAAATAAGAAAGTTGGGTGGAAAGAGCGAATAAGAGCAGCTGAGAACCTCGCGAAAAGATGCGGTGTGGATAAGCCTACATCTAATCAAGATAGCGATACAGAGAGCAAAGGACAGCCTGTATTTGAGTTTGTGTTCAAGGATATGACAATGAAAGATGAAAACGAGAATTGAGATACCGGACAAATTTAAAGAACTGTTTCTGCCGAACCACGGCGCGGCGGCAAGCGGCAGGTTTACGGCGGCGTATAAATCAGAATTAAAGCGGCGAATGCTGCGCGGCGAAGCGGTTACAGAAGATATGCTGGGCGTCAAGACGATAGTATTGAAAGGCGGACGAATATCCGGCAAGACAATGAACGACGAGATAGCGAGCATACAAGACTTCTTCGGCGTGCAGGGCGATATATGGTACTGCCGTTCGGAAGAAAACACAATAAGGCGTTCTATATTCCAATCAATGCAATCCACGCTCAGGGGGCGTGGATTTACTTTATCCAACAGGACCGATACGGATTTTAAAGTTTCTACATCGCCGTTTGAAATCAAATGTAATAAAACGGGCAACGTCTGCCAGTTCTTTGCAATAAACAAGGACATAGACAGAACCAAGGCAATGACACCGCCGAGCGGACGGTTAAAGCGCGTTATGCTTGAAGAAGCGAACGAGCCGAACGATAAGATATACGTTGAAGCGTTACGGTCAACTGCACTGAGATATATGGACGAAATGAGCAAGTTCACATACCGCTACAATCCGCCGCCGACTTTAAACCACTGGGCAAACAGGTATTATCCGTCGCTTGTCAGGAACGGTGCGGTAGGTATACACACAACGTGGGAAGATATAGCGGAATGTCTTGACCCTGTAGTAATCGCGGACATATTGAAGCTGAAATCCGAAGACCCGCTACACTATGCGTATTGGTACGGCGGTGAAATAGTCAGCCTTGCAGGACGAGTTATCTGGTCGTTTGACAGGAATAAGCATCTGATACCGTTGCACGAAATACAGCGGAAGATAGTACGGGATATTTACTATCAGCCTGTATATATGTTCTACGGCACAGACAGCGGTATTACTTCCGATGCAACTGCGGTATCTGCTTGGGCTTTATATCCTGACGGCAAATTAATTAAGTTATCCACGTTCTATTTGAATATCGCCGAAGAACGTAAGAAGAATTTTATACAGGGCATATCGCACACGGACCAAGTGGAGTTAATGCATAATTGGTATACAGCATTCCGTAAGCAGTTTGCGGAGTGGGGAATAACGGTATGCGATTCATCGCGCGAGCGTTGGTGTTTTGACGGCGCAGGGCTTACACAGGATTTAATGCTTGAGTGGCAGAAGGCAACGGGGTTTTCGGTTAAAGCCGTGACGGATAAAGATATAGAGCGGGATATAGCAAGGCTTGTAAACAGCTACCGTTCGGGGCAGTTGTATATTCTTGATATTCCCGAAAACTCGGTATCGGTTGAAGAAATGGAAAACTTTGTCAGGGATGAGAATAACGAGATACCCGACGGGCAGAGCGACCACACGATAGACGCGGATAAATACGCGACTTACGAATATTATTATGACTTTTTATAAAGGAGACGGAAATGGGATTTAAAACGCCTGAATATCTTGAACATTATCTTAATAAAGAATGGCGCAAGCCGCCTGAAAACTTCGTGGACTGTTCACTGTACTATACAGGACTGGACCCGTTCTTTATCGATTATATGAACAAGGTAGTGCGCCCTTGTATGGCGTATTCCTGCGGTTCGGCGGACAGCCTTATCAACAGCGGCGCGAAAATGAATATCGGGTATTCGATTAAAAGTACCGCGGTGAAACTGATAAAGGGCGATAAACTTATATTCGACGGCGACGATTTGGCTTGCCAGAAGATATCGGAAACCTGGTCGCCCAAAGTCGGGTTTGACGCTTTTCTTGAAAGTGCAATCGACTATATGGAAATGGGCGGTACAGTTGCAGTTAAACTTAATAAAGACAGATTCGGGCGGTGTTATCCTGTGGCGACAAGGATAGACCGCTTTTATGTTACCACCGACGACGTCGGCGAAGTTGTGGATATCGTGCTGTTTAACAGCCTGCTGTATTCTGAGCGATACAGCGCAAAAATCAATC
This sequence comes from Christensenellaceae bacterium, assembly GCA_948482865.1. Classification (GTDB taxonomy): domain Bacteria; phylum Bacillota; class Clostridia; order Christensenellales; family Borkfalkiaceae; genus Coproplasma. The sequence goes on along the minus strand of CAOMHR010000001.1, from coordinate 30,502 downwards.
GTTCGTACTGGCTGGTGGAAGAACGTTATTACAATGCTTCGCGCAAGCCCTGCGTGATTTACAAGGTCCATATCAAAAGCGGCATTGCGGGGAAGGAAATATTACCGTCCGTGGATTCGGCGGGTATTGACGAAGCGGGCTTGCCTGAACAGGTCAAGTCGATATTAAGGAAAAAAGGCATAGCGGTCAATAAGGAAACTGCGCTGCCGTTCCGCGACGGTCTTGGGGTATGGCTTTGGCGCAGAACTGCAAACAACAGCTGCGTACCGGGGCTTACGCTCGGCGACCCGCTGTTCTACGGCGTGCTTGATTTGTTGTGGTCTGTTGATACTGTATTCAGCGGCTCGCTGACGGACGTTATTTTAGGCAGCGGTAAAGTGCTTGTGCCTAAGAAATATTTGCAAAGTATACGTGACGATTTAAGGCGGCAGGGAGCAAACGATTTGTCGTCAAGACTGTTGGCAATGACGGATAACTTTTCCGACTCTGACGATTCGCTGGTATATATCTATACCGAACATGATAAAGACTTTCCGCCGGTGCCGGTGCAGTTCGATATCCGTTCGGAACAGTACCGCGGTATGTTTGAAATGTATCTCAGGCAAATAGTCTCTCATTGCGGTTTTGCCCCGACTTCGGTATTCCCGTTTTTACAGGATGCGTCCAATAAAACGGCTACGGAAGTAACGGCGGAAGAAAATTTAACGAGAGCAACCGTGCAGTCCGCACACCAGACGATAATGCCTATGATAAACCGTATGTTGGCGGAAGTGCTGTATCAGGCGGGTATGACTGGTAAAGCGAAAATACGGCTTTCGGACTATATAGGCAATGCGTTGCTGCGCGACGAGAACATACGCGAAAACTATCTTGCGGGACTTATCCCGAAAGAAGAAGCGGTCCAGCGTATCAATAACATATCGGCAAAGGAAACCGCCGAATATCTTGCCAAGCTCAAAGAACAGCAGGCAGCGCAGGGCGGCGGACTGTTTAACGATAAAGACTACTTCGGGGGCGGCGAATGAAAGAATTAGTTTACGCGCCCGACCCGTTGAATGAACAGGCGAGCGTGCTGGTAGACGCGCAGACGGATATCAAGACCGCAATCAAACAGGGCGTGTTATCGGGCAACGTCAGGGACGTGGTTAAGGCGCGGATAAAAAGCATAATAGACCGCGCGATAGCAAGGATACGTTCGCCAACCCTGAAAGAAGACGCGCGGATTTCTCTGATGCAGTTTGCGGATAAAGCGTATACGCAGTTTATACAGGATTTGCAATCGGTTGCGCCTACTGTAATTGCGGCAGTTATAGTGCTTATGCGCGGCATAACGGCTAAGGAACAGCGCGGGGAGTATTATGCTCCGTCCACAATTGCGGAAAACAAAGCCGCCGTTCAGCTCGGATATAGCGCCTACAACAAAGGCGTACCGTTGCAGGAGTTTCAGAAACGGTATATGGAACGCGTGGACCGTGCTCTTGATAATCTCGCAAAGACCCGCGCGCTCGACCCTAACGATTTTAAGGGTTGCAATTCGCTAAGAAATCTTGCTGAAATGCAGGTGCGGTACGAAAGGCATCAGGACAGTATCGCGGGTTTTAAACAGCGCGGAACACGGCTTGTAGTCTGCTCTGTTCACGGCGATTGTTCGGACAGGTGCGCGAAGTGGCAGGGCGTCGTATATTCGCTTGACGGCACGTCGGGCGTAACGGAAGACGGGCGGCGGTATCAGCCGTTGGAAAATGCTACGGATGTGTACTATACAACCAAGGCAGGCAGGACGTACAAGAACGGTCTGCTGGGTTTTAATTGCCGGCATAAGCTGTATGAGTATAAAAGCGGTATGGTTATCCCGTCGGTGCGCAAGGAACAGCAGAAGCGCGAGTATGCAATAACGCAGAAACAGCGGGCAATGGAACGCGGGGTAATAGAAGCGCGTGAAAACGCGCTTGGATATAAAGGCGTGGATATCGGCGAGTACAGGAAGTGGAAAGCCGAAGCAGCGCGGCGCTATAAATTGTATAAGGCTTATTCCAAAGAAATGGACAGGGCGTATTACCCCGACAGAGTAAAAATTTTATAAGGAGGCAGTTATGGAAGCATTTGTTCAGAGAATGGTTGAAGAACAGGCGCAGCTTAAAGAAAAGATTGTAAAGCTGAATACGTTTTTAAAAAGCAATAAGTTCAATGAACTGGACGATTACCAGAAGTCTTTGCTTATCCGTCAGCGTGAAGGAATGTGCGTATATTTCGAAACGCTTTCGGCAAGGCTTGAACTCAATAAAAACGACTAAGCGGGAGTGTAAGCCCCGCTTTTTTAATGCCTTTTAAAAGGAGCAATTATGAAACTTTTTAATCTTTTCAAAAAGAAAAAATCAAATAAGGAGGATTCGGAAATGACCGAAGACGAAAAAGAAATTGAAAAAGCAAAACAGGACGTTGCCGAAAAAGGCGCGGACAGCCAGACGGAAAAAGACCGTATTGACGAAAGCGTAGGCGAACAGGAAAAGCGTTCGGGGGACGAAGATTCCCAGAACGCAAAGGACCGCGTAGACGAGTCGGAAGGCGCTAAGAAAGCCGACGAAGAACGCGCGGAAGAAAAGGAAAGTAAAGAAGCCAAGCTCGACGCGGCGTTACAGCGCATGTCGTCCGTTTTTGACAGAATGGAGAAATTCCTTGACGGCGTTGAAAAGCAGGCGGAAGCAGCGGCGGACGCAGACAGCGAAGCCGCAAAGCGTATGGACGAAACATACGGAATCGGTAACGGAGTGTTTCAGGGCGACGATAAAAGCGTACCCGAAAGACAGCTTACCAAAGAAGAAATAGCCAAAAAAATTCACAAAATAATGTAATTTCAGGAGGAACATAAAAAATGGCAGAAATGTTAATTTCAACGGGAATCCCCGATTCCCAGATGTATTTGCAGGCAGTTGCAAATGTAGACGCGCCTTTCAACGTAGAGGCGCACAGCGGCAATTATCCGCTTGTCGGTAACGTGTTGGTCAACAGACGTTTAGCGAACAGATGGATAGCGGTAAACCTTGCGTCACGTGCGTTCGTAGACGGTATGGGCGTAACGAGCGTGGGCGCAGAAGCAGAGAACGTAGGATTTTTAAGGTTCCCGCTGTTAATGCTCCCGCCCCGTCTTAAAAGGACGTTGGGGACAAAACTGTGCCCTTCGGATGACGGCAACAACGGAACGCCCGGCAATAACCAGCCGTTTAACCGTAACTTGCCCCACGGCTTACAGACAGACGGCTATGATATGAAGTTTGTGCAGGAGTACGACGAAGCGGCGCAGGTCTCGCGCGTAAATATGCGTATGATAGGCGCGGACCTTGATTTGCTCGGACAGCATACTTCGTACATACCCAAAACCGTAGGGCTGTTGCAGGACGGCGACGTGCTTGCCGCACAGATAGGCTCGGCGCTTTCCCACGCGTCAAAGAACGGCAACCCGAACATAATCGCTTACGACCCTAATAATACGGACGACGGGTATTTACAGGGCATTATGAACACGCTTGCTTCGGCACTGTCGAACGTACGCGGTTCGTATAAGGAAGGTATTATCTCATACGACCGCAACAAGAGCGTATACGTTATGCGTTGGAGCTTCTTCAACAAACTTATGACTATTAAGAACGGCGCGCTCGTAAACAGCGATATAGCCCAGAAAATTCTGTTAAACGGATATCTGGACGACAGCGGCGAAAGATTGCTCGGCTCGTATATCTACGGCAAGTATATGGGCATTTACATCAAAGTATTGCCCGACGAAATGTTCGATACCGCGGCGGCAACGCTCAACCTTACAAATGACCAGTACGCACAGTGGAATAAAGTCGTCGCGTATATCGCAAACGCGGACGGTACGCTGTTCGGTATGAGCGCTACCGTAACGGACGTGGACAAGTCGCCTACGACTTCCATAGGCTACATAATCCGCAACGACTGGGGTTGGGGCGTAGAAGTTATCCGTCCTTCTTCAATCGCGCTTGTGGTCGAAACCGCGGACAATCTTGCAGACTTCGAAAACCCTGTAACCGAGTTCAACGGCATTAACTCGCCTGCGAATATGGAAGGCATAATCGAAGGCTATCAGGCATCTGCAAATGCTCCTTTGACAGACGTCAACGAAAAGACCGTGCAGAGAATAGGCGTTACCGCACCCACGCTCGTTACGGAAGTAACGCTTACCGTAAACGGTACGGGCGACGCGGCGGTTGATAACGCGGAAGTGGTTGTACGCGGCGAAGGCGGTTTGTATGCTACCGTAGCTAACCGCGAAGACGGTACTTATACGTTTACGCTTCCCCGCGCAAGCGAAGCAACCGTGCTTGTATCTGCCGACGGGTATCAGACCAACAGCTCGCAGATAACGCTTACCCAGACGGCAACGGCAACGCTTGCAACTTCTGTTACGCTTACTGCGGCAACGGCTAAACGCAGCAGGACTTCGTCAAAGACCAATAGCCCCGCGCCTGACGCGGGCAGTGAGTCAAAAGACGAAACTCCCGCACAGGACGGAAATAACGGTTAAAACAATAAACAGCTTTCACAGGGGTTTGGGCTTTACCAAGCCCCTTACCAATTTAAAAAGAACAGGAGAAACAAAAGTGTTTAAGGAAGAAGAACACCCGCGCGATAACGACGGGAAGTTTACCGGTAAAAACGGCAGCGGTAAAAGCGGATACGATTCAAGGAATGAGTTAGGGACGATAAAAAATGCAACAAAAAAGACTTTAACGAAAAGAGTTGTTAAAGTCAATATGGATGCAGATATTCAAAAACAATTAAGCGCTTCAAAAAGCCAGAAAGAGCGGCAAAAAATAGCTTATAGGTATATTATGGATAATTTGTGCGGAAAATACGCAACGCAAGACGGACGTGAAGTGACTATTTCAAGTGTTGGCGCAGATAAGATTACACATAAAGATATCGAAGTTAAATTACGCGTTTCTCCGCATCTTGCAGAGTTTATAAAGGCTGGTGAATTGGAGAGCGTCAAAGATGTTGAACATAAAAAATTTGAGAAATTTGCGTACTACAAAGTTTCGTTCCGACTTGGAGAAGATACATATACCGGTCTACTTAATGTGGGGATAAGGCAAGACGGAAGTAGTACTCTTTATGATTTGAATCCTTTTAATAAACAATAAAAAAGTGTTGCCCCCCGTGCACGGGAGCCCCGCTTCGGTATGCACACCTTGGTAGGGTCAAAAGCAACACTTCTATTTATATTATACACCGAAATCTGAAAAAGTCAACACAGAAAGGAGAAATAAATGCAAAACAGGATAAGTCCCTACTCGGACGATTATTTGTACTATGACGAAAGAACGAACCGCTACGTGCTAACTGAAAAGGCGCTTGTGGAAAACGTGGGTCTGAATATCCGTGCGAGAATGTCTGACACCGCGCTTGTAAATCCCGAAGTCGCTATAAAGAGCTTTACACGTACGGTCAGCGATATGGTTTATCAGTTCATCCACCAACACAACGTCAATAACAGGGCGCAGGACTGCCTTATTGCAACAGTTCAGGAACTAAGGCGGATAATCCAGACGGCAATGGAATATCAGGCGGTGTACGTGGCTAACGTGGGTAATCTGTACTTGTCCACAAAGCCCGAAGAGAGAGCGGTGGCGATAGATTATCTCGCGCAGAGCGTTCTCGGCGACGTTGTGCCGTGTCTGGGGTATTCGATACTTTATACGGGGGTGTATTAATGATACGCGATATTATGGATATTTTAAATCCGCACACGCAATTCACGCTTTCGGGTACGTATTACCCCGAACGCCCCGACGGTCCCGACGTGGGCGGGCAGCCGTTTAATTATGAGTACGTTGACCCGTCTACGAAAACGTGGCGCACGCTGTTTGCGAATATACAGACCGGCGCGGGCGAAACGGCGATACGCACTGACGACCAGTTAAGGTTTAAAGCGGGCGACGGTATCGTGCGGTTGCAGGACGGGGAATGGTACGCCATACAGCAGAAAATGACGGATTACCAGTCCGCGCCGAAGCAGGCGTTCAGGGTTCTGCCTGTTCCCGTAGGCACGCAATACGTATTAAGGCTTGTCGCGATTGACGAGCCGTGGGGCGAGACGTGATGGACAGACAGCAGATAATAAATGCAGCGGTGTCAACGGTGGAAGAGCTGCGCAACGAGCTTGTGCCGCGTGACACGGGCAATATGGCACGGAACGCGTTGCAGTATAAAATCTCGGACAACGAGATAGTGATTTATATAGATACCAAAGTCGCGCCGTACGTGTATTATACGAACGAGCCGTGGATATCGCCGAAGTGGAACGGTAAACAAAACCCAAACCTAGACTGGTGGGACAGATTTGCACAGACTTTTATTGAAAGATTTAACGATAAGTTAGGAGGAACAATTAAATGATATCGGTAAAACAATTGGCAGAGTACTTTGAGAACGGCTTGAACAAGACGCTTGGCAACCCCGAGATACAGTTTAAAATCTGGGCGGACGCAGGCGAATACAAAAAGCCCGAACGTGACGGGAACGTGATAACGCATTACATACTCGGCAACCTGCGTACAAGCACTTCGGCAAACGACGCAACAGACCTTGTAATGGGCGTGAACGGGTTGTCGCTCGATTTTAAAATACCCGTGCAGGCGCCGCGCACAAACGCTACGCAGACGGCGGAAGAACTGCAGAAGATACAGGACGGGCAGTATCCGTATCTTGCCTATATAACAAACGCGCTGAACGGTTATTTCCAAAAGGCTTGGGCGGACACGCTTTACGACGGCAGCGGCGCGAAGTACTCGGTCGCATTTCAGGCGGGTACGGCGGTAACGGGTAATGCGGAGATTGCCGCAAGGTACGGTCAGTCCGTAGATTTTAACGTGTATATCGAAGTCTATTTCATACAGGACGGCATAAACAGCAAGGACGTCAAAATCTACTTCGACGGCGAACCCGTGCCGTATCAGGCTCTGAGAACAAGCCGTGCAGCACAGCTGGACCGTGAAGTTACTGCCGGTGAATTGATTTCAAAAAACGTTGCGACAACAACAGCCTTTTCTTTGGACTTTGAATTTCCGGCAAATTCAGATAAAGCAACAAGTGAAACTTTTAATTATCTTATAAACGGTGAACCCAATACAGCGCATTTTGTTAAAATTCAATTAGCTACTACAAGTAAATTATACTTTATGATGAACAATACGATTAATACAAGTGCGGAAGGGATAAATATAGCAGGGATTACGGTTTCATTAATTGAAATAATGGATTTTGCAGTTACTGTAAATGTTCCTGAATATTTTCAAGTTATAAGATTTGAGTTTGACAAGAGTGATATTACTTCGCTTACATTTACATTGTCCGAAGAATGTAATACTTTTATTTCCGGTGTAGGGGCACAGATTAGAAACGGGGCGCAAACAATTGCACTAACTAATCGCTCGTTTGAATATGATGATGCGATTAAAAAATATTATGTTACACTTGTAACAGACAGAAAAGTAACTGTATCAGATTCATCTGCACAGTTTACCGTATTACAGGGGGTGTAAAATGGCTAATCCGTACGTTATAAAAATAGAACTTCCTACCAGAAGGAAAAAAGCTATGGCAGGGAGTTCAAGTGAAAAAGATAATACGGCAAATGCTGACCAGTCTTCAATGGGAGTGGTTGAAGTATTAGCCAAAGCCGTTTCTTACAAAGCTATAATGTCTACTGCTGATAATTTAATAAGTAATTCTATTTCGCAAGTATCGCTTGAAACTGGTGCAACAGAGTATGAACAACGTTTACAAACTGTCTATTCGGGGTTACAGCAAGTAGGCAGACAGGGTATGCAATTGTTGGCTGGTGCAGTAAGCGGTAATCTTCCCGTGGCGGCTGTTGGCGTTGTTTGGTCGTCTGTAAACCAAGGTATAGGACTCTTGCAACGCATTCAGCAATACAATACCAGGAATACGCTTGAAAATGTTTCTATCGGTATGCAGAACATACGCGCCGGCACGACAGGAAGACGGGGCGCAAATCAGTAGGAATTGAAATATGGTTCAGAATAATGTGCGTATGTCAATTTTTTTTGCAAAAAATAGTTGACAATCAAAAAAATACTTGCAAGTATTATAATTTATGATATAATTAAATAAAAAAGGGTTAATTAAGTGATAGAAGCATTAAGGCAATTTGTCGTATTTGGCAATTTTAATTCAGTAAGTTTTGAAGATGTATCAAAACTTGAAAAAATTAAAAATAAATTTTCGTTACAAATTAACGCTACTCAAGATCTAAATTCGCCGCAAATAAATATTAATCCAAATAATGTATTAAAAGGCGGTGTATTTATAGGTGCGCCTATGCCTATTGTTACTCGCCCTATTTTGAAAAATGAAAAAGAAAGAGTAAATGTTTTTTTTGGGACAAGCCGTATTCATATTGAACAATTAGATTTTGAAGATAATACATATAAAGATTTTAATTCAATGGCGCTTGAAATTATTTACGAAATTCAGGATAAATTGAATTTGAAATTTAACAGATTAGCTTTGAATGGTCATTTTTTTAATACGGAAAAAGAAAGTGTTAATTCTGCATTGAAAAAACTTATCCATTCTTCTGACAATTTTGATCTTCAGTCAGACGAATGGCGTTTTCGTATAGTAAATAAAGAAGAAAACGAAAAACTCAAATGTAGATTAAATAAAATAATTGATTATAATCGTGGAAAGTTTATTTCATCTAAAAATGTAGAAGAAGATGGCTTAATCATTTCTTATGATTTTAATACTCAACCTGGAATAGAAAAAATATTTACAAAAGAAGATATTGAATTTTTTAATTCGATAGGTAGTGAGTATAGAGAAAAATATTTGATAAAAGAATAATCAGGTAAAAAATATGAGTGCAACAGCTACTGTTTTGGCGGGAGTATTGACTATTGGCGGAATGGGAAGTATTCCGGTAGATAATATTGAGCAAAAAATTCAAGCCACAGAGCAAATGGCTTATTATAGGCATTATGATTTAGGAAATATTTATGATGAATATTTTGCTCAAATAGGCAATACTTTTAACTATATGGGAGAAGATTCTTCAATACAGTTAAATGAATTTGCTGGTTTGGGCAAGAAGAAAGTTGAGAGTTGGCTCAATAATTTCATTATTATGGTTAATAATGAAGATATTGGGTTCGGTGAATGGTATAAGTATTTTGATTTTCTATATTTACTTCGAAAAGAAAATGCTTATAGCTTATTTCTTAATGAGTTGAATAAATCAAAGAATATAAGCATTAAATGCGCAATTGCTTTAGCTTTATCGCAAAAAGACTTTGCTTATATTTCAGCTGATGAAGAAAATTTAATATTGGAATTACTTTCGTCTTCTAACATACAGGTTCAAGAGTATGCTTTAAACGCTTTATTAATGTGGGATGAGATAAGTGATATCAATTCAGTAAAAAATTTACAACTCGGTAATAAATTTCTTCGAGAAGATTTGAAAGAATTTATTGAGGAACATACCTGATGGCGTATTTGGTTCGTACGATAGTTTCAAGTTTTTGGGATGAAGATAAAGATGAAATACCACTTGATGAGATTCCTGCTAATGCGATAGGGGACTTGAAAACTAAGGGAAATAAATTATCTTTATGGAGAGTTGATGACTTAAGAGAACTTGATACGTTCGGAGCGTCTATTTATTCGGGTTATGAGTCAGGAATCAGTAAAATAATGTTTGTCTTATTGCCTTTTGATGAGATTGAGCAGTCATTTAATTTAGAACACTCACCGGAAGAAGGGAAAACAGCTATTATCGGACTTGAAGAATATCACTATAATATTAGTAATTTGAATTATAAGAAGTTGGGTAAGTTAGCTTTGCTAATTAGACAGGCGTTACTTAATAAAAAAATATCTTATACATATAAAGTTAAGAACAAAAAAGCTATTGAGATAATAAAAGACTTAAAGGAGAAAGGGAAAGTAGCGATTGAATTGTTGGGCAATTACGCTAGAAGAAAGTTGGATTTACCGCCAAAACCTTCTGAAGTTTGTAAGAGTTGCCCTTATTATAATTAAAGTTATATAATTATATCAAAATAAACCAAAAATAAAAAAGCACCGAGTTATCGGTGCTTTTTTAATACAAGGAGAAAAAAGTTAATCCTTTTTCAATTCTTCTAATTCGGCTTGTAACTCCTTAATGTTTGATTCTAATTTTATTAATCGTTCAGTATTAGATAATTTTTTTGATTTATTATTAGAACTTTTTTTAATTTGTAGCTGTTCAAGTAGTTTTTTACCTTTTTGGGTAGAACTTACTATAAAAGATAGAGCTGTAAATACAACAATTATTAGTGATAATCCAGCAATAGCTATACTAAGGTATGTAGCTTTCAATTCATTGTTTATAAATGTTTTGTCGGATACCCCTTTAAAAATGTCGCTCGTAAATGCAGTGTAATATGAAGCAGCTATAAATATTGCTAAAAAAAGAATGGAAGTAAAACTTAAAAAAGAAAAGATAGTTATTTGTTGATTTTTGTTTAATGTGCTACATCTTTTAAAAATTGTAATTTGATAAATTAACTGCACAATTAATATTAAAGTGGCAATTCCAGAACTTGCCCAGTAAATTGTATGAATGGTAATGCTCTTTTTAATATAAGAAAGATATTCTAATGAAGAATTTGTTGTTTCTATATATCTTTGTATAATAGGCAAGCAAAAATTTAAAGTAAATGCAAAAGTTACAACGGAGAAAATTAGTAATAGTGAACACAAACAAATTTGAATAATAAAAGCTTTCTTTTCCATAATTTACAGTATAACTTAAATTGCAATCTATTGCAATAAAATCACGCACGGGCAACCGTGCTTTTTTAATTAAAATTTTTTTATAGGAGTTTAATATGGCTATTTTAAATTCAGCAGCCGTTTATGTAGACGGCATAAACAGGACGTCGCGCACGGTAATGCCAATAAAGTGGGGCAACTTTTTGGATGAGCGATTAGACGAGTGTCATTTGGCAATAAGGCACGTTAAAAAGAAGAATTTTGAACCGCTTACGCCTGTTGAAATACAGCTTACAAACGAGATTTATTGGAAGACGGGAGTACATAAAATATCTGAACGTGTAAGGGAGCAAACAAAGCGTTATATTATTGCGAACGATTCTGCGGTAGAGTCCCCCATAGGTTCTGGATATTACAATCACGATTTATATTTAATCGAAGTGACTAAAATCGCAGAATGTTATGCCGTTGATACTTTGACATTTACAAACGTAATGCGTGTTTACGGTGATGATATAGGTGAGTATGTTTCCCCCATTGGAACATTAGCACCACAACGTGATGAGCATACAAGGATGTATGATTATTATAAATCTCCGGTACCTTTGGGGACTTCATTACAGATTCTCACGGTAACCGTGCTAAATGGTGGATTTAATTATGGTATCGAGCCAGATAAAATTAAGATTACTTATCCAGACGGGACAACAGAAGAATATGATGATAAACATACTTATACAAAAACTTTAATTCTTGACCAGTTAGGTACATACACAATTACTTATACTGGTTCATCTGGAATTAGTAGCACTACATATTACGATTTCTCTTACACCATAGCAACAACTGAAAACCCTGTTCCCCTTAAAAAGTGGACAATAACGGACGTGATAAACCGCACGCTGGATTTGGCGGAACCGCTGCGTAAGGGCGAAAAGCCGCGGTTCAGGCTGAACGGAATGAGTGGGGATGGGAAGATAATCCCCGAAGGTGAAGACGGGGCGGGACAGGCTGCGCGGTTTAATAAGATACTTTCGCCCGAAATGTCGTTCACCAAACAGACGTTAAGGGAATGTTTGCAGGCAATAGGCAAGGTAATCCACGGCGAGCCGCGCCTTACGCCGAAGAAAGACGGGGACGAGTGGTATTACGAAGTAAGCTACGATATGTACGCAAGTCAGGATAAGAGCAACATTAAATATATGCCGTACATCACTAAAAGCGTACAGCACGTTATTGAGAATTATACATCTTATTTGGACAGCAATGCGGAAAACCTTGTGAATCAGTTAGATAAATACAGCGGGGTGATGGTAGAGCCGTATGCGGACGGCGCAAAGACGCTGCGCACGGAAAATATGTACGTGCGAATCGAAGAAGGTAATATGATAATCCCTACGCAGTACCCGATATACAGCGTGGACAAGCTGGAATACGTGTACGCGGACGGCGGGGAAATGAAATCGTTAGATATAACGCAATGGCTGTTTGAAAAGTCGGTGTATGATACGCTGTTAAAGTCATACTCTGATGCACAGCCTTATTCCAAGGCGTACGGAATATATTACGCTCAGGGCAGTAAAAATATCGGTGGTCTTAATTTTAAGTTGGAAAAGCCAGTGCTGCAAGCGTTTGAAAAATACGCAATCGTAAACATCATAAGCCAAGCAAGCAATAAGACGGCAATAATTCCGACAGATTATCCGGCAATGGCTTTCCGCGTAACGTATACGCCGTTCTACAACGCGCGAGTGGGGCAGACAAAGGCGTATTATAAGGACTTCAGCCGTCCCGCCGCATTAATTTACAACCAGCAGTCGAACGTGATAGAGAGCCGATATTACGGCGAGAATTTAAAGGGCGCGGTGGCAAGGCTGGGCAATATAGAGCTGTCACTGACATACTTTTTGTCTAATTTAAGCCAGATACCCAAGGCAGGGCAGATGTTCGACAAGGACTATTACATATCCGCCGTTGCGGTTGAATTTCTGCCGACAGTAATCAAATGCACGATAGGGCTGTCTAAGGACTTCAACAGGCTGTCGTCGTACATAGGCATATCATCCGTCAAGCGGTATTCGGAAATATCGCAGACGCAGGCGGTGGAACGGAATACGCTGTACCACGAGTACATAGTAATCGGTGAAAAGGAATTGGCGGATACGGACTGTCTTATAAACGACGCTTTCCTGTTCTGGGTAGGACTGACCTTTTTCCAGGGGATTGAAAGTCCTGTATCGGGTTTGGGGCGCATAACAAACGTGTGCGCCTGGGGTACAACCTATCAGGGCAATAGCGCGGGCGGCGCTGTAAACCTGCCGGTAATATCTTCTGCGTTCGGTAACTCGATATCGTTCAGCTGGAAGTATCAGGATAACTATTCGGCAGGCGCGACGTCGGAATACGTGGAAAATGCGTTTGAAGGTAACGTCAGCGGATATTTCCAGAACAGTTACAGCTACACGGATTATTATGGCAGGGTGTATTATTACCATTTTGATTTACAGCCGAAAGGACCGGATATAACGCCTGAGAATTATCAGCAAGTGGGAGAAAAGCTGCCGGGCGGCAGTGTTCCCGCAGCGTCGTCGGGGTTTGTGTCAACCATAGGACAAACGCCGTACGTATTGCGTAAGGACAACCGCGAAGCGTTGCAGATAAATTTCCAGATAGACTTTGTAACCAACCTTGAAAATATGATAATAGGTTCGGCATTGGCGTCGTACAATCCCGCGGTACGCGGCACGGACGCGCGGCTTGCCGAAGCGCGGCTGTACGTATTCCCCACCGAGCTTAACAAGTTTACGGACCACGTGGAAGCGTTTGAAGACGTAAAACTTTCGGACTTGCCGTCGGCGGCGTTGAAGAGCGGGGATTTAGCCGACGGGTGTTGGGAGCTAAATGCGGAGAACTTCCCTGCGAGCGGAAAGAGCTGGGCGATAGTAACGCCGCAGTACACGAAAACGGAAACGGTGGAAGACGAAACGGGAGAGAAGTATGAGCAAACGCAGTATTATGGCGGTGATTTGCTTATAGGACAGAATATAGAAGTAACGGCGGGACAGGCGTTCACGCCGGTTTATTTTACCAAAAAGCGTGAAATTTTTGACAAAACGGTCTGGAAAGAAAGGAGATAATAATGAGCGAAGAACAACAGAAAGTCTTGTATGATTTATTCGGAGTGCTGATGTCTAATGAGAAGAAAGAATCGGAAGCCGTAGAAGGCTATAATCAGCAATTGAAGATTATAGACGAAGTGCGGGACAAGTGTGCGGGAATGGACGATTATGAAAAGTTGTCGCCGTTTCTGGACGAGTTGGAGTTGGCAACGAAAGAAAAGATTTCAGACGAACTCAACCACGTACAGTCTCTGTATGAAGAGTACATTAAAATAACGGGCATCCAGCCCGCAAAGGATTAAGGAGATAAATATGATATTTTTTGCAGACAATGACGGGACGGTTATAAACTCGTACCCGTCGCCGGTGTATCAGGGTTCGGCGGACGTGAACAACATTTATCTTATAGCGCCGTTTGCAGTAAACCTTAACGTAGCGGTGGCGTTCAGACTGCCGAACGGCGTGTATACGGAACGTTATCTTATGACTCAGGCGGCAGAGATAACGGGCGCAATAAACAAGGAGACGGGTAAACCGTACGCGGGCTGGCAGTTTTCGCTGCCGAATGAAATAACGCAGTATTACGGTACGGTCACGGCGCAGTTTTACTTTTACTCGGGTGCGGGCAAAGTTGTGGCTTCGAGCGCGACAAGTTTCACTGTGGGTCGCGGCGTACCCGAAATCCTGCCTGACGAGCCGAGCGCGGATATTTATGACCAGATACTGGAAAACCTTTCGGTACTGTCGCAGGATATTAAGAATTTAACGTTGTTTGTCGGGGTGTTCACAAGCGCAGAAGCGTTGAAATCGGCGTATCACACGGCGGTGTTGCATTCATACGCGTATATAGCGGGCGGCAATATCTGGACCTATGAAGAGAGCGGCTGGACGGACAGCGGCAAGCCTTCGCCTGACGAAGTACCGCCGAAAAGCACGGCGTTACCGCTTATGGACGGTGAAGCGGATATTGGAAATTCTAACACATATGCGGACGGTTTACACAGACACCCTACCGATTTCAAGGTAATTAAAAACCTTTACAATCTCGGCGCGTACGACAGCGCGTCGGACAACGGGGACGGCAGCGTTACGGTTACGCGGCAAACGGGATATTTGAAGATAACCAACGCGGATATCCGAACGAGAAACGGCTATCCGAGCGGCGGCGGGCTGGCGTGGTACGATTGCGAGAATATACATTTGCCGACGCAGGATATAACGTCAAATCTCTACTCATCCGCGGCAAATTCCTGGACGTCTACAATACCCAACTTAACGGTTCAGAGTAACGGCAATATCCGAATTTACAGCGATAAGATAAATTTGCAGGAATTCAGGGAATGGCTGGCGGAAAATCCGGTGTACGTGCAGTATAAATTATCTGCGCCGTATACGGAAAAAGTTATAGCCAGCCAGCCTATACATACGCTTGACCAAAGCGGCGAGCAGTGGCTGCGTGAAGAGCGGGATAAGGGCTTGAATCTGGCTAAACCGGTTCTCGCGTCGGTTACGACGTCGCTGAACCTTAAAGTTATGGCGGTAGCCAAAACAACGCCGGGTGAAAGATATAGCTGGTCCGGTTCCTACACGAAAAGCGGCAATAACGTCATTGCAGGGTTTGGCGGGATATATATACTGCCGTCGTCAGGTCCGGATATAAACGGTACCTATCCCGATAATTACAACAACAAATACGGCGATTCATACGAACAGTTATCGCAGAGCTGGATGGCGTCGTTCACTGCCACGGACGAATACGCTTTAATAGTTGTCGGGACAACGGGCGTTACGGCAAATTTCACAGTGTCTGATTTAATGGTGCAGAAAGGCGGCGGCGCATATCCGTACGAACGGTATAACGGCGGGATAGTACGGGAAAAGGAAGTTCCGTTATTTATAACCGCAACCAATGAAAACCCCGCCGAATTAATCGGCGGCGACTGGGAAGATAAAGGCACGGTTACAACCGGCAACGGCACGGTATTACACGTTTACAGGAGATTATAATTATGGAAAATAACGAAATGAATTTAAACACGGAAGAAATTGAAAAGCCTGATTACTATTACGAGACCGTGTATGAAGCGACGGAAGAAATTTCTGTTTGCGGTAAAACTGAAACGCGGGTCAAAGGGCGTATTCTTAAAAAGGTCCTGACGGACGAAGATGAAATAAATAAGCAACGTCATTCAGCTCTTAAAGCGGAGCTTTTGGGAATTAAGGAAGATATAGAGCAGGAAAGTTTTGGGATAGTGCGCGGCGACTACTCAGCAAAGAAAGCGCGTGCGGCGGAGATAATAAACGAACTCAGGATACTTGAAGGCAAAGAACCAAGGGCGGTGTTGGAATGAGAACGATAGAATTGAGAACCAACGGAACAGGGCGGTACGGCGACGTATCGCCCTGTATGGTTACGGACAATAGTTTAGAGTTTAAAGTTGAATTGCCGAACGTAAACGGCGAGTTCTATATTATAGCGGAGAACAACGGTAAGCAGTATAAAAAACTGTTGCCGCGTGACGGTGCGTTAACCTTGGACGGACTTGTAGCGGGAGAGCTGAACGCGGAAGTAAAGCATTACCTGAAAGGTGTGCTTATAAAGGTCTATAAGATAGAGCCTTTGTTGTTGAAAGAAGCGGACGGGACGTTATCGGCGACACCAGAAATAGCTGAGTTAAAGACTGAGTTGTATGCGCTTAAAAAATCATTCGCGGAATACAGACAGGACACGGAACGGTGCATATCCCGCACGGAGCGGAATGTTGCCGCGCTTGTAAGGTTTGCGTATAAGGACTACAAGGACAACGTGTATCTCGGCGGCGGGACGGAAGAAGACTTTATAAAAGAATTCGGGTTCACGGAAGAACAAATAACAAATTTAAAAGGAGAAGAAAACAATGAATAAACTGAAATTGGCTTTCACGGTGATAGTGTCGGCAATAATAATTTTTGTAGGCACGGGTGCAGGCTTTACGGTAAACGCGGAGACGCAGGCGGAAACGTTGCCGCCCGTACAGACGGAAGAAACAGAAGCTCCGGAGAACGGCATAGACGGCGTCGCGGTGCAGTTTGTAGAGTATCTTAAATCGAGATACGGCGCAGAGTATGAGTTGTACTATAACGCTATAATAGAACAGTGGGGCAGTATAGAAGGCTATCTGTTAGCGTTCGGCGACAAACTTCCCGAAGAACACAAGACGGGCTAGGATAAGTTCGTAGGCTGGCTGACGGAATACGCGCCCGTCTGGGCGGCGCCGCTCGCGGCAGTGTTACTGATAATAATAGCGGTTGCAGGTAAGAAAACGTTTAACAGGATAGTGGACAGGATAGTCAATACAAAACTAAGCCCCGTAATAAAAGAGCTTAATTTGCAATCGAATGCAACGGTATCGCTAATCCGCGCCCAGAAAGCGTTGCTGGGCAACAACGCGCGGTTTGCGGGCAATGTGGAAGAATTGAGCGCGGCGGAAAAGGAGCTTAAAAATGAGTAATTACAGGACCTTTACAAAAGAGAAATGGCTGTACTTCGTATTAGCTGTAACGGCATACTTCGTTCCATTCGTGATAGTAACGTGCTGCCTGCTGCCGTTCATAAAGGCGAGCGGCGGGTTTAAAGCGGCAATAGGTTTGGGTATAGTGGTTATAAACGCTATACCCTTTTTAATGGGCGTATTCAAATCGTTCTTCGCGCATTTCCCTATGTTCAATATTCTCGCTGTTGTGTTTCTCGCGCTTGCGGCGTTCTTTATGCTGGACTTGTTCCGGACGTATGTGGACAGGTTTTTATGGATAGAAGCCGCGGCGGCGGCAGGAAGCATAGTGAGTTGTGTGTTCTGGTCTAAGTACCGCAAGTACGCGAAGTGGCAGCAGTCCGTTAAGGCGAACGTTAAGAGCGGCGCGTTTAAAATGAAAGAAGAAAAGGAGCAAGACAGCAATGATTGAACCTATTAATCCCGAACAGTCTCAACCGCAGCAGCGGCAGAGAATATTCAAGAACAAATCTTTTACAAGTCTTCTGGACGGAATGACGGTAACGACGGTGATAATCATATTCGTATCGGTAGCTATGCTGTACCTGACGAATATCTCCGTAAATATCGATATGTCCTGGAAAGACTTCGGTTACGAAGCTATAATACTGTACATATTCACGGTGGCAATAAACTTCCTGTCGCGGTCGGTGGCAAAGCGCAAGGGCAGGGAAACCAAGGCGCATAAAGAAGCGTACGAGCTTGTGGCGCAACAGGAGAGCGAGATTATAGAAAAAGGCTTGCGCGGCAGGGAAGCGGGGTATTGCCGGGAGTGGGAAAGGGAAGAGCTGAAGTTTGCAAGAAAAACCCTACTGTCTTCGGCGAACGTCAGCTTGGAAGAATTCGAGAATAAGTATCTGTGTTATTCTGATAAGGAACTGGAATTAAAGCGTGAAGAGTTCGGGCTGACCGAGTACCAGTTGAAGATAATAAAAAAGGCAAAGCGCATAAAGCGGCTGAAATACGACGAGCGGTATTTGTCCGCGAGCCTGAAAACGGGCAGGCGGGTGTCGCCGGACGGGGAAATCAATACGGCTAAGTACGAAGGGATACGTACGGTGCAGTATCTGTTAACGGCGTTTATAGGCGTATGCGTATCGGCTTCTTTGGCGTTGGAAATAATCTCAAACCCGACGTTCGGCACGGTGGTTATGTGCATAATAAAAATCCTGACGATACTCATCTCCGCGGTTGTGGGGATGATTGGCGGGTATAAACTCACCGCCGAGATGGAGACTGCCGAACTCAACCGCAAAGCCGTTGAACAGAAAAATTTCCTGATTTGGTGCGAAAATCTTTCTGATAAAGGACAAAAAAAACAGATAGAAAAAGAATAAATATATTACCATATAATATAAAGGACAAGTTCGGTATCAATAGCGGTATCAATAAAGCACAAAATCAAACAAAATCAAACAAAACTTAAAAAAAGTTATGGATTTTGCGTAGATATGGAAAAACGGCATAAAAAAAGCCTAAAACCGTGTTTTTTAACGATTTTAGGCGGTTTTTGGCGCGGAAGAAGGGATTTGAACCCTTGCTACGGTTTCCCGTACTACTCCCTTAGCAGGGGAGCCCCTTGAGCCACTTGGGTACTTCCGCTCAAAGCTAAATAAATATAACATATTATATTTTTTTTGTCAAAGCATTATTTAGTTTTTAGTAAAATAATTTTGCGTGTGCGCTTGCAAAAAATTATATATTTATGTTAAAATTATTGTGCTTAACAGCATCGGTGCGTTGGGCGTTGATATTTTAAGGAGTGCGAAATATGAGAATAGTATTTTTGGGGGATTCGATTACAGATAGCGGACGCGACAGAAACGACGAAAAGTCTTTGGGCAACGGTTTTGTTAAAGTGCTTTCCGATAAGCTCCGCCCGCTGTATCCCGATACCGATCTCGAACTTATAAACAAAGGCGTTTCGGGGAACGAGCTCGGCGACCTTTTGGTGCGTCTGCGCGAAGATGCGATTGACCTTAAACCCGACGCGGTTGTAATAATGATAGGAATAAACAATACTCTGCACAAGTACAGCGACGGCAAAGAATTGGATTTGGACAAGTTCGAGCAGGATTTCATTACCCTGTTCACGCGCCTGAAAAAGGAAGGGATAGTGGTCATATTCCTTGAACCGTTCCTTTTGCCTGCGCCCGACAAGCTCAGAATGCGCAAGCTGTTTGATGAAGAGCTTAAAATTATCGACCGCGTGGCGGAAGAGTATGCGGACGAGTTTGTTCCTTATGACGAAATGTTTCAGGGCCTTGTCGAAAGTATTCCTTACACCGAATACTCTGAAGACGGTGTTCATCCAACACACAGATGTTCGCGCCTTATCGCAAACACCGCTATAAAAGCTATAAGAAAGCATTTGCTCTGATAATAAAAATAATGCCGCCCGCGGAAACTCCGCGGGCGGCTTTTTAAGCATCTAAAACATTACAGCTCTTCGTCGGTGTGGTTTTTGTAGCCTTCGCCGTAAATTTCTTTTGCGGACGTAACAATCATAAAGGCGGCGGGGTCGCAGTCTTTAACGACGTCGCGCAGCTTCGGATAAAGGAAACTTTTTATCGCGCACAAAATCATACGCTTGTTATCGCCGGTGTATGCGCCTTTACCATCCGTGATCGTCGCGCTGATGTCCAGTTCTTTGATTATTCTGTCGCATATTAATCCGGCTTTGTCTTCAACCGAAATTATATAGACGAGTTTTGCCGAGTTGCCGCCGTATAGCACCGTGTCGAAAGCGATAGTGAGTATTACTATGGATATGACGGTGTAACATAAAAGGTCAAAGTCGCGGTAAGCCGCAAACGACGAGCAGACGATTACAATGTCTATAATCATTGAAATAACGCCAGTATTCACGTAGCGGAATTTCTTTCTCAGAAGTTTGACTACTATGTCCGTGCCGCCAGTGGTGCTGCCCATTCTGAAAATGAGACCCAGCCCAATGCCGAACAGCGCGCCGCCCACTAACGAAGAAATAAGTATGTCGTTGGTGACCGGTATGAATTTTTTTAGCGTTAAATTCCAAACTTCTATTAATACGGAAGATAACACGGTTGCAAACAGGGTGGAAAGAGTGAACCCTTTACCGAAGAATATAAAGCCGAGAATAAAGAGCGGCACGTTAATTATGATAATCAGCACGCCCGTTGTGAGTATCGACGCGGCGGGAGTGGACTCTAAAAGGTAGCTTATTATAATGGCGATACCCGTAACACCGCCCGACGCAATGTTGTTTGCGTCAAGAAAGAACGAAACGCCCACCGAGTAGATTATACAGCCCAGTACGATTATTAAATATCTTTTAAAGTAAAAAAGTGCTTTTTTCTTCATTGCACGCCCTTTAATCCCGATCGCCTTAAAAACGGCTTATCGTAGCATTCTAATTATATTATAAGCAAATCGTTGAAAACTGTCAAGCGTACGTTACGGCGCAGGTGTGCGGCGTAAGCGAATAAAACGGGGGCATTTATACATTTATACAATAATACTTGCATAACATTGTTGCGGCGGTATGCGGGGTTTTGGTGCGGCGGAGAGTTGTAAAAAACGTTTAATAGACCTAAAAAAGGTAAAATACGATATTTTTTTACCGTTTAAAGGGGTAATTATGCCTGAAACGCGCATTTTTGCGGTATTTAAAAGGATTGAAGATATTTTCGATTTTTAGGTCAAATCAGTTGAATTTTTATAAATTATATTGTATAATGGCTTTATATTGAATAATGCCGCATTTTATTCCGCGGCAATCAGGTAAAACAGAAGGAGACAGCAATGAAAAAATTTTTATTGGCGATACTTGCAGTCGTGTGCATTACGTGCGTAGGACTGGCGGCGGCTTCGTGCAAGGAAACGCAATATTACAAACTTTATTTTGCTACTGCGGAAGGCGCGAACGTTGTTTGCGAAATTCCTTCGGGATATGAAGTTAAATCCGGTTACAAGGTGGTTTTCAAGGTCGAACTTGACGAAGACGCCCAGGGCGAACCGAAAGTCGACGTAAACGGCGAAGAAATCGAAGCGGACGGAGAAGGCTTTTATTCTTTCAAAATAAAAGAAGATACCACCGTTGAAGTTTCCGGCGTGTATGCTACGGAAAGAAACTCAATTACGTTTGACAAGGGCGACAAGGACGGCAACGACTACCGTGTGACTTTTAATGCGGAATATGTTGACGCAGACGGCACCCTTCACGAAATAGATACCGACGCCGAGAAAGGCACCAAGTTAGATATCGGCACCAAAGTTACGTTTACTATTGACGTAAGCGTTTACTACGGCGAAAATCCCAGGTTCGAAGTGCTTTCGAACACGCAGATTATCGATCCCGATACGGACGGTAAATATCATATAGAAATCAACGGTAAGATAAACGTAAGCATTCAGGGTCTTGAACTTGACGACTCTTTCGTCGGTCGTAAGGACGGAGAAAATGTTTATATAGACGGTAACGGTACCGCTGATAATCCCTACAAACTCAGAAAGCCGATAGACCTTTACGTTCTGTCTTCGTTTATGAACAACGATTTCTATTGGGGACAAATTTCCACGTCGTATTTCAGTCTTGAAAACGATATCGATATGCGCGGCGAAGAGCTGTTCATAATAGGAATTTCGGACTCTTACTATTTCGGCGGAGATTTCAACGGCAACGGCCACACTATTTCCAATTACTATATCTCGTCTACCGCTATAGACCAGACCGATTTTACCGAAGCGTTTATGCCCAATATCGGACTGTTCGGCGTGGCGGCAGGCGCGCAGATTTACGATTTGAACCTTGAAAACTTTACCTGCGACATCAACGCGGCAAAGTTCGATACGGACGACAACAGGGAATACAACGGATTTTTCGCGGGCGGCGTGGTTGCTTACGGTATGGGCGTAAATATCACCAACTGTTCCGTAAGCGGCGTCATTACGGCAACGGCGGGCAACAATAAGTTCGGCTATATCGGCGGAATAATAGGTTACCAGCTTTCGGCTTTAATGGAAACGAACGGTATGCGCTACTATTCCACGGTGCGCTCCTGCTCTACAAACGTCACAATTATGGGTAACGCGGGCTGCGTTTACGGCGTAGGCGGAATTGCGGGCGCGGTAAGGTCTTATGACGAAAATATCGCCGCAATGATTATAAACTGCTACACTACGGGCGACATTGAAGGCGCAATGCGCGCGGGCGGTATCGTAGGTCTGCTTTATCCCTACGGTTCTGTAACAAACAGCTATGCAACCGGATACGTCGACGGCTACACCCGTCTCGGAAACGACCCCGACTACGGCGATTTCCGTTACGCTTATGCGGGCGGTATCGCGGGCGAACTCAATTACGACGCGATAATCGCGAACAGCTTTTTCACGGGCGAAGTAAGCGCACGCGCGGCGGCTGGTTCAAACTATGCGGTCGAAGGCGAAATTGCCGGTTTCATAGGCAAGGGCGGCAATGAAGGCGGCGCGTATATCCAGTCAGAAAAAGGACTTATTTACAACTGCGTTTCCGCGGCTGATAAAGACGTTACGATAAACAACGATTATATAAAAAATACGCTCGGTTGGAGCGAAGGCGACTGGGCGTTTAACGGCACGGGCTATCCCACTGTAAATACGGGCGAAGGCAGCAATGTTTTCGATATCACCGTAAGTTTTAAAGACGTTACGGTAGGCGGAAACAGCTCTGTTATACAGAACGTTGCAAACGCATACTTCCCCATGTCCTACTGGTATCTGGCTTCTCCTTCGGAAACCGAAACGCACACTATTCCCGAATACCTTAACGGCGACGGCGGACTGCGTTCTTTCGGATACTTCTTTGACGAGAATCTCGCCGTCAGAGTGCCCAACTGTTATGTTCCCACCCACGGCGTTACACTTTACGCAGGCTTTGCGAATTACGGCGAAGTTGCTGGTAAATACTATTTGCAGTGGTCTGCGAATACCGGCAACTATCGTGAAAACGATACGGACGGCAAACTTGTTTACACCCTGCAATGGGTAGCCGAAGGCGACAAGTATCTTGAACTCAAACCCGACGGAACGCTTATTTACCGCGACGGCGCGCTTGTAAGCCAATCGTATTACTATTACAACGGCGCAACAATCACTTTGCGCGACACCTATCTCGCTATAATAGACGGAAAGTCAAATAATGCGTATACGTCGTTTAAGGCGACCGTAGATAACGGCATTATGACCGTATGGGATAATGAATTTTACCCTGCGACAAATCCCGTAAAAGCGGTAAAAGAAATTGAAAACTTCGGTTACGGCAAGTATTACGCTACGGGCGTGGAGTATACCTTTAATACCGACGGCACAGGCGTATACGTCAATGCGGGAGTCAAACAGAACTTCACGTTTACCGTGAACGGCGGAAGTATTGAAATAAAGACGAACGACGCAACTTTGACAGGAACGGTTTCGGGCGGAAACCTTACCGTGGACGGCGTAAGCCTTACCGCATACGACAAGTTCGAAGGCGTGTGGGAAAAGTCGGCAGGTTCGCATAAAGAATATACCTTTGACGGCAAGGGCGGCTGGACGTACCGTTATTACGGATACAACGACGGCGTTTTAACCGTAATTGACAGCAAGAACGGCACCTATTCGCCCGACGGCGACGGCATAAAGCTCAGCGACGGAACCAAATTCACGTTCAATGCGGAAGGGCAGCTTGTTCTCGGCAGTGAAGTTTACTACTACAAGCAGAACAGCCATGCGGGCGTATGGAACAACTTTGCCCGTATGTTCGCTATCGAAATAGATTTGAAAGGAATAACTTCCGACGGCTACGGCGAAGCTACTATAAATTACGGCTCGACGTACGGCAGCTATGACGTAAATTACGACGTGAGAGTAAGCACGCTTTCCGTTGTGGTCGGAACAGACTCCGCTACGAATAAGCAGATTATAGAAACTTACGAAAACACCCCCGTAATCCGTTTGTACAGAAACGATCTTCTGATTGCTTCGCTTATATACCGCGAAAACAGCGCTACCCTTTGGGGACCTGTGTTCCGTCCCGATACGGGCAAGAGCGAAGTTACTACGTTCTATCTGTATGACGATTTCAAGGGCGACTGGGTCAGCAGCGGCTACGACGTAACCTTTAACGGACTCGGCAATTATGCAACTGAAGGCAGTCAGGAATTTGTCGCAGTAAAGGGAACGGCTACCGTAAATGGAAAAGCGGGCACGTATACGCTTCAGAACAACACTTTAACGGGCGTGCTCGAATGCGACGGAAAAACCTATAATATAAGTTTCAACGAAGCAACGGGAACGATAAGCGTTACAGGCGCGGCTACGTTCGAACTTCAGCCCCGCGACAAGTGGTACAGAGTCAGACTTACGGACGCAAGCGGAAACGTCTACTCGTTCGACGGCAAGGGCGACCTTGCGGGCGGCGGTACAATGACGATAACCGCACCCAACGGCACTGAAACCACGCAGACGTATAATTCGGGTACAATAACTGTTTCCGGCAACGAATTCAAATTAGGTTCAACTACGCTCTATGTGTATAACCCGTTCACGGGCGAATGGTTTATCGCTAACAGCTACGGCGAAAAGCTGGTGATAGGAAACTTCAGCGCAGACTATAAGGCAAGCGGCACTTATTACGGCAAGTCTTACACGTTCACCTATTATCCCGAAGGAAATTACGTTACCATCACCGACCCCGCGGATCCCACAGCATTGCCCCTTTATATCAACGTTCTCGACGGCAACGACGTAACCGAACTTGCTATAAGCACAAGCAACAATACCGAAGGGTTGTTCAGTGTTTGCATCGGAAGCGGGTTTGACGAATATAAGGGCGAATACTCTTACGACGGCGGAACGCTTATCCTTGACGGCTTCGGTTTAAGCCTGTTTACGGACGGCGCGGCGAAGTACGTGAAAGACGGCAAAATTGTTGAAACTTTCTCTTACAGCATAGACGAATTCAACCAGGTTCTGTTGCGTTCGGACGAAAGCCGTCTTTACTATCTCTTCTTTGAAGACGCAGACGGAGAATATCAGGCAAACGGCAAGCATTATGCAAAAGTTTTACCCGATAATCTGTACACCGTTACGGCAAAAGATAAGGACGAGGTAGAGTTTGCCTTCCACGGCAACGGCAAAGTAGTTACTTCAAGCGGCTTGGTTTACAGCTACGTAATCAAAAATCACGACCAGACCCGTATGCAGTACACTCTTGAGTTGACGAAGGACGGCGTAACGGAAACTTACGTTCTTGATTACAGTTCGGACTACGGCGCAGATTATTACACGATTGCGCTTGTAATCGGCGAAGAAGAAAGTGATAATTAATGCGAAAGGGCAGCATTGCCCTTTTTGCAGTGTTTAAAGTGAATTAAAGATAAGTAAATTCGGAGGATTAAATGACAAAATTCAGACGTGCGGCTTGTTTATGTCTTACGGGTGTAATGGCGGCAACTTTTGCCGCAGGGAACCTGCTCGCTTTTGCCGGCAGCAAAGGCAAGGAACTCGCCGATGAAAAATATGACAGCGTAGAATACACCGACGTGACGGGAAAAGTAGACCTGAGCGGCGTTGCTTTGCAGAATTTAAGCAAGTCCGTACTGGAAAACACAGGCTATACGACTTCAAGCAGCGGCAAGAAGACTGTTATTGTAAGACTTAGCGCCGACTCGGTTTCGGAAAGCGTTCCCGACGGCGAAACGGTAGCCGATTATATTTCTTCATATTCGGGCAGTAAAAAGATTAAGTCAATCAAAGAGAGCCAGAGCAACTTTTTAAATTCGCTTTCGTCGCTCGGCGTGAGCTATGAAGTGCGCTACCAGTACACTACGGTAACCAACGCAGTAGCGATAGAAGTGGACGCTTCCCAGATTTCCGCAATAAAGAGTATTACGGGCGTAAAATCCGCTTATCTTTCCCAGACCTATTCCCAGCCCGAAGCTATTAAGGCTGAAGACGTTGTTGCAGGCGCTACCAACAATTACAGCAACGTTTACGCAACGGGTATTTACGATTCTTCCGAAATTCTTGAAAAATACGGCGCCGACGGAAGCGGTATGACCGTCGCCGTACTCGATACCGGTCTCGATTACACGCACGAAGCGTTTACGACTTATATGCCCGATGCAAATACGCTGGCTATGGACAAAGGCTACGTTGCCGATAAACTCAGGGATAAACAGTTCAATGCAGTAACTCTTTCGGCGGCAAACGGCAAAAACATCACCGCGGACGACCTGTACGTAAACGACAAAGTTCCCTTTGCTTACGACTATGCCGACGGCGACGCGGACGTATATCCTTCGTATTCGCAGCACGGCACCCACGTTGCGGGTATTGTGGCGGGACACGCGGACAGCTATAAGGACAAAGACGGAAATCTCATAGATAACGAATTTATAGGCGTTGCGCCCAACGCGCAGCTGGTTATCTGTAAAGTGTTTACCGACGATTATGAAAATCCCGATCTCGGCGGCGCAACGACGGAAAATCTGGTTGCCGCGCTCGAAGACTGCGTTTCGCTCGGCGTAGACGTTGTCAATATGTCGCTCGGAACTACTGCGGGTTTCTCGTCCGGCGCAATGGAAGGGGATGACGAAGGTCAGCTTCTGGACGAAGTTTACAGGTCGGTAAAGAGCGCGGGCATAAGCCTTATATGCGCGGCGAGCAACGATTACAGCTCCGGTTACGGCAGCGCGTTCGGTACCAACCTTGCAACCAACCCCGACTCGGGTACGGTAGGTTCGCCTTCTACTTTTGACGGCGCCGTTTCGGTCGCCAGCGTAAACGGTCTTAAAGCTCCCTTTATGGTCGCGAATGCAGACACAAATTACGCTACTTCGATTTTCTATACCGAATCGAGCGATACAAACTCGGTAAAATTCAATTTTGCAAAACAGCTTCTTGGCAACAAGACCAATGAAACTTTCAAATACGTAGTCGTTCCCGGCGTAGGGCAGGAAGCGGACTACACTTCAAGCATAAAAAATCTTTTGAACGACGACAAGTACAGGACAATCGCGCTTGTGCGCCGCGGTTCAACCAACTTCGAAGCGAAGATAAGGACGGCTATGCAGTACGCCGACGCTATCATCGTCTACAACAACGTGGCGGGTTCGATAGGTATGTCGGTCGGCGATATCGAAAATCCCATTCCCGCGGTATCCATTACTATGGACGAAGGAAATAAACTATGTTACGACGACCGCGGCAAAAGACTTTCGTTCGGCTATATAGAAGTGAACACGTCCTATCAGGCGGGACCCTTTATGAACGATTACTCGTCCTGGGGTGCAACTCCCGACCTGAAACTTAAACCCGACGTAACCGCGCACGGCGGCGAAATTACTTCCACCGTTGCGGGCGGCTACGATGAAATGAGCGGAACTTCCATGGCTTCGCCCAATCTTGCGGGCTTTGTCGCGCTTGTCCGCAGCTATGTAAAAAACAATCTTTCGGCAATCCACAATAACGACTCGCTCAAAATTACCAGTCTGGTAAACCAGATTGTAATGAGTACATCTACGACCGTATACGATATGAACGGTCTTCCCTATTCCCCCAGAAAGCAGGGCGCGGGACTTGCGACCCTTAAAAACGCGTTTGAAACGGGCGCATACCTGTGGACGGACGAAGCGAACGGTGGAGCGGAAGACAACAGACCCAAAATAGAACTCGGCGAAGACGAGAAAAAAGCGGGCAAATACACGTTCAGCTTCTTCGTTTCCAACTTCGGAGCCAACGACCTTAGCTTTGTTGCAAGCTCGCAGATGTTTACCGAAACCCTTTCTTCCGATAAACTGACCGTTGCGGAAAAGGCTTATCTTCTCAACAAAATCGACCCCGTCTGGACTATAAACGAAAACGGCGCAAATTCGCGTTCGCTCGCCAAAAACGAAGCGTTTACCGTAAAGCCCGGCGAGTATGCTAAAATAACAGTAACGCTGGAACTTGACGAAAGCGAAAAGAATTATATAAATTCAAGTTTCCCCAACGGTATGTTTGTGGAAGGATTTATAACCCTTAAATCGCAATCGGAAGGACAGTGCGACTTGAATCTTCCCTATATGGGCTTCTACGGCGACTGGGAGTCCGCTCCCATGCTCGATTACAGCGCGTATGAAATCGCCGAGTTCGAGCAGGATAAATCGCTGAACGACGATACCAGACCCAAGGAAAGCGTTTGGGCTACGCAGGCTTACGCAATGTACTACAATAATCTGTACTCTGTTCCTATGGGCGGGTTTGCGTATACTCAGGACGAGAACGCAGAGCAGATTTACGCAACGACCGAACACGCGGTTCTGTCGCGTTACAACTGGTTCTACGGCGAAGACGACCCCACGAACTATATGACGACGTACGGTATACGCGCGTTGTACGCGGGACTTTTAAGAAACGCGGCAGTCGTAACTTACGACTTGTACGACGCGGAAACGGGCGAAATTATCAAACGCGATAACGTCTACCGTCTCAATAAGGCGTATGCGGGCGGCGGCGTTTCAACCCCGTCGCAGGTACTTCTGGAATTTGACCCCGACGAACTCGGGCTTGTGAACAACGGCAAGTACGCGCTTGACTTCTACTTCTATTTCAACGAAGAGCAGTACGAGCAGGGCGCAAAGAGCGAAGACAACACTTTCTCAATGACGTTCTACGTCGACTATGAAGCTCCCGTTCTGGAAGATTCGCGCGTAAGATACGTTGATCACAAGGACAGCAACGGCAAAGAGTGGCAAAGCGTTTATCTCGATTTGGATATATACGACAACACTTATGCGCAGGCGGTTCTGCTCTGTTATTCCGAGAACGAAAACCCCGACGACGCAACCGAATTGAGACTTGTAACCGACTATATAACCCCTGTTTACAACGCTAAAAAGAATGGCACAACCACCGTTTCGATAGATATAACAAACCTGATGGAACAGTATTCGAAGTATAAAGACAGGCTGTATATACAGATTGACGACTATGCTTTGAACCACAGAGTTTTAAAACTGAACTTCGTATCTTCTACGGCAAGCACGCTGCCTTCTGATTTTGAAATTCTCGGCGACAGTGAAATAACCGTGGGCGTAAACGAAACTTATAAAGTTGCGTTGAAGTACGCTGGCAACGCAAACCTTTCAAACTTTACCTGGACAACGGGCAGCGAGCGTTACGTAAAAGTATTTAACGGCGAAATTTTCGGCGTCGCTCCCACAAGACCCAATATCCCCGCTACCGTAACCGTAACAGGCGCAAACGGCAAGAGTAAAGAAATAAAGGTAACGGTAGTAGACAACGGCAAGAAACTGACATTCCCCACGTCGCTTTCGTTCGGAATGGTTAAAAACAATCTTGACAGTCTGGTCAAAGCCACAGGCACGGTAAAAATGAACGCGGGACAGACGTTCACGCTCGAAGTAATAGCCCAGCCCTGGTATTACGACCTTTCCAACTACGAACTCAAATGGCGTTCAAGCAATACGGCTATTGCCGAAGTGGACCAGAACGGTAACGTTGTAATCCACAACGAAAAGGGAGCCGCGGCAATTTATGCGGAAATTTTCGACGGTAAAATTCTGAAATGCTCCACAAGCGTTATGCTTGCCGTTCAGGACCCGTTCACCGTTTCAAATTTCAGGCTGACGAGATACAGCGGCACGCAGAAAGTAGTTAAAATCCCCGACGATAAAAATATAAACACTATCGGCGAAGAAGCGTTTAAGGAAAATAAGTACGTTGAAACCGTAATTATTCCCAAGACGGTCAGGACGATAGATAAAAACGCGTTTGTAGATTGCGTAAACCTGAAAAACGTTTACTTTGTTCAGGAAGAACCGCTCGAAATACCCGATTCGGGTCTGCAATCGATTATGCGGTTCGCGTTCAAAGGATGTATTAACCTGCAAAAAATAGACCTTTCAAACTGTAAGACAATTACCGTGGACAGGTCGGCTTTCGAAGGCTGTGCGAATCTCAGCGAAATTGTAAAGATGGAAAACATCGGTACAGGGTACTGCCAGGCCTATGCACGGTGGAAGGAAGCCGAGGAATTCATCACACAGC